>JAIXUR010000635.1 GCA_027483425.1 Cyanobacteriota bacterium
CTCGGAGCTAGCGTTGCCTTAACTTGCTGCTGCACATTTCGGAATAGTGACGTGTCGCGGGTTACTCGAGATCGCTGGGCAGGGCTGGAGGTTCGCCGCTGGTGGCGGTAGTGAGGGTCTTTTTCTCTTTCATGGCCTGGCGGCGATCGAGCAGCACCTGGGTAATGCCCGTGGCTAGCAAGGTGGCAACCACGCCATCGTCAACCCAGCCGACGACAGGAATCAGGTCGGGGGAAAAGTCGAGGGGGCTAACCAGGTATAGCAGCGAGGCACCCATGACTACCCAGCGGTAGCGGGGGTGCTTCAGTAGACCATTGTAGAGGCGGGTAAAGAAGGGGATTTTCATGGGCCTGGGGGGAGGGGGAGCTTGGATTTCAGGTTTCGGGTTTTGAACTTTGAATTTTGAACTTTGCTGAATAGACAGGCAACGGTGATCGTTACGGGTTGTCTGGAGCTGGGGCTGGGTCAGGACTGGCGGCAGGGGGAAAGACTGGTGGGGTGGTGACCTCGCCTCGGGACTCAGCCACCATATCGGTGATGATTTCTTTAATCACGCTGGCGATGGGCACGGCGATTAAAATGCCCATGACACCGCCCAGCCTAGCGCCAATAAACACCGAAACAATCAGCCAGATGGGGTTAACGCCAATCAGATCGCCCATCACCTTGGGCAAAATTATCTCGTCTAGGATTTGCCCCAGCACCAGCGCAATGATAAACACCTGAATGCCGGTGCCTAGGTCGTGGAACATGACAAACAGGCTGACGGAGGTTTGGGCAAACGCCCCCATAAATGGGAACAGGCTGCCCATGCCAATCAGCATGGCAAACATCAGCGCCAGGGGCACTCGAATGAGGGTAAATATCAGCGCTAGCACCAGGCCAAATCCGGTGGCCAGCATGACCTGGACGCTAATAAAGCGCCGAAACTTGTAGGGCACACGGGTTTCTAGTCGTTCTCGCCACCAGGGCGAGAGCCAGCCCATAATGCCAGCCCAGGCCTTGCCCCCTTTGGTGAGCATAAATACCGTCAGCACCACCACAAAAAACACCTTAAAGCCACTGCTGATGCTGCCAGCCAGCAGCCCTAGCAGGGTTGTGCCTAGGGTTCGCATGACCCCGGTCATTTGCCGCACCAGCTGAGCCTGGAGATCGTTGAAGCTGACATCTAGAGACTCGGCCATGGGGAGCTGGTCGAGCCAGCTCAATAGCCCGTCGCTGGAGGCCACCCACTGGGGTAACTGATTGATGAAGGTGCCAATTTGGCTAACCAGGGCCGGCAGCACCAAAAAACCGCCGATGAAAATGGCCGCGATCGCCACCACCAGTACCAGAGACAAACTCACCGCCCGGGGCACCCCGCGCCGCTGCAAAAACTGCACTGGGTAGTCGAGTACCAGGGCCAGAATGATGGCGATCAACACCAGGGTGACCAGGGGTTGCAAAAAACTAACCAGCCGGGTAAACAGCCAGCCGTTTAAGAAAAACAGCGGAAACAGCAGGGAATTTCGCAGCCAGCGGGGGAAGACCAACGCCTTTGGATTCATGGGTCATCGGATAGGGGAACTTGCCCGAGGGTACTACGTGCCGGTAAACAACCCCCAGGATAGGGCAAACGTTTTTGAGTCCAGGCCGCCTCGTGGGGGGAAGCCCTGCTCAAGGTCTAGGCCTACGCTGTGGGTCTAGAACCCAACACGAGCCTATCATCCAAAGGTCCACATCACGGGGTCGGCGGGGAGGTGATCGGTCACGGTGCGGCTGATCGCGTCAATTTCAGCCAGATCGGCGGGGGATAGGGCGATCGCCGCTGCCTTGGCATTCTCCACCGCCTGCTCAGCGTTGCGGGCACCCACGATCGCCGTGGTCTGGGGCTGGGCGATCAGCCAGGCCAGGGCCAGGTTGCCCAGGGTGGTGGGGTGGCGATCGGCGATCGGGCGCAGGTGCTCTAAGGCCGCCTGGGCTTTGGCGTACAGCGGCGGCTGAAACAGCTTGTTTTTGCTGCGCACATCCTCGGCGGGGAACTGGTGGTCGGGGCCAAATTTGCCGGTCAGCAGCCCCTGGGCCAAGGACGAGTAGGCCAGGATGGTGATGTTGTGCTGCACACAGTAGGGCAGCAGCTCCGCCTCGACCCCGCGCCAAAACAGAGAATAGGGCGGCTGCAGGCTGTCGATGCGACCATAGGTGAGCGCTTCTTCCAGCTGCGATCGCGAAAAGTTTGACACCCCAATGGCGCGAATTTTGCCCTGGGCCTGGAGCTGATTCAGCGCCCCCATGGTTTCGCCCAGGGGCACCACCTCGCTGCCAAAGGCCCCTGAGGGCCAGTGGATCTGGTACAGGTCAATGACATCAGTCTGCAGGCGCTTAAGGGAATTTTCGCAGGCCTCGATCACCTGGTCGGCCTTGAGGTGGTTGGCAAAGACCTTGGTGGCCAGGATGGTGCGTTCGTGCCGATCCCCCAGGGCCTTACCTACCAGCTCCTCGGAGTAGCCCTCACCGTAGACCTCGGCGGTGTCAAAGGTGGTAATGCCCGCCTCCAGCGCCGCCTGCATGGCGTGGATCACCTCATCATCGTCCACCCCAACCCAGCCGCGCTTGCCCGCCTGCCAGGTGCCAAAGATCAGTGGGGTAATGTCGATGTCGCTGTTGCCCAGCTTGCGGGTTTCCATGGGTTAGCACTCTGATCGGACGCTCGTATCCCTGCATAATAGCGTCTGCGGCCCAGACCCCCTTGCCTAGACCCCCTTGATTAGAGGAACGCTTGATAGTACTAGTTTATTATTGAAATGAGACCCTAGAGGCATGACCAGCCTTCAACCCTGGGGAGCCCCGATTGTCTGTAGGCCAGAGATTTGGGCAGACACCGTAGTCCCGGCGGTCTGAAACGTTTCCTAGGTCAGAGATTTGGGCAGACACATGGGTCTGCCCCTACCCATCCATCCACCTATCCACCATCCACCCATCCACCCACCCACGCCCCCATGCCCCCCCAACTCCGCCCCTACCAGGTCGACCTGATCAACGACCTCTACCGCAAGCTCAACGAGGGACATAAACGGGTGGCGATCATCGCTGGTACCGGGGCGGGCAAGACTGTCATCAGCGGGCAGATCTGCGCCCATGCGGAAGGGGCGGGCAAGCGGCTGATGTTTTTGGTGCACCTCGATGTGCTGGTGGGCCAGACCTACGAAAAAATGAAATCCTTTGGCCTCCACTGTGGCTTCATCAAGGCGGGGTGGGAGGAAAACCGCGAGGCTCCGATCCAGATCGCCAGTATTCAAACCATGGCGAAACGACGCTGGTGGAAGCAGTGGCCCGCCGATGTGGTGTTCTACGACGAAGGCCACATCACCCTGTTTAGCCAGGTGGGCAAGTCGGTGCTCAAGACCTTTCCCAATGCCGTGCACCTGGTGATGACCGCGACCCCCGAGCGCCTGGGCAAGGAGCAGCTGGGCGACTATATGGATACCCTGGTGGCCTCGCCCGTGCCCAGCGACCTCCAGCAGCGGGGCTTTCTGGCTGCTATGAAGTACTACAGCATGCCCGCCGACGGGGTGGCCAACCTGCAGGAGGTCAAAACCGTGCGCGGCGACTACGACGAGGTGGGGCTCAAAAATGCCTGCGATCGCCCCGAACTGATCGAAAAAATCATCCAGGAGTGGCAGCGCCTCTGCCCTGGCAAGCGCACCATTGCCTTTTGCGTCGATATCGAGCATGCCCGCCACGTGGCCGAGGCTTTTCGGGCGGCGGGCATTGCCGCCGACACCGTCGAAGGGGGCACCCCGATCAAAGAGCGCCAGCGCATGTACCAAGACCTGCAGGCCAAAACCATCCTGGTGCTCACCTCCTGCAACGTGATTAGCATTGGCTTTGACGAGCCCAGCGTCGAGGTGGGGCTGATGCTGCGGCCCACCCAGTCAAGCGCCATGCACCTGCAGCAGATTGGCCGGGTGATGCGGATTTCGCCCCAGACGGGTAAGCAGTACGGCATCATTCTGGACCAGGCGGGCAACCTGGAGCGGCTGGGGTTTCCTGAAGACATCAAAGACTATTACCTGCCGCACCAGCAGGACAGCAGCGGCGGCGGCAAACCACCCCCGACCAAGCCCTGCCCCCAGTGTGGGCGGATTGTGCTGTCGTTTATTGTCAAATGCCCTGACTGTAGCCACCAGTGGATTACCGAGCGTACCCTGAATTTAGAGGACATGGTGGAGATTTACTCCGTGGAGCAGGCCCATCAGATCACCGATCCCACCATTCTGAGGGAGATGTTCCATGGCTACCGGCGGCGAGCCTATCACCTGGGGTATGCGCCCACCCTGGCCGACCATGATTTCAACGCCAAGTGCGGTCGGCAACCTAGAAAAGAGTGGTACTTTGGCTCGATCTTTCAGGGCCGCCCCACCCCCCAGCAAATGCTGGACTACCTCCAGTATTTGAAGAAGAGCGCCAAACGTCTCGGCCAGCGAGAAGACTGGATTATTCATGAATTCGAACAGGAGATTGGCCCTGGCAGCTTTCAGCGGGTGGCCAACCTCCGCCAGGCCCTCTAACGATTGGTTACCGTTTCGACACGGCGTTGGAATCAGCCACATACCAGCGCCAGGGCCGGTCGGCCCCCTGGGTGAGGCCAATGCGGGTGGTCTGGGTGATGGCGATCGCCCCCGTTTCTGCCCGCTGCTGCCAGGTGGCGTCCCTCGGTGCTAGCCAGAGGCCCGTTTCGGGGGTAAGGGGCTGGTCGGTGAGGGTGCGATCGATGTCGAGCAGACGACAGAGTTTGCCGGGGCCGGCCCCCCAGCGGGCCGGTTTTTCGGGCCGGTAGTCCACCAGCCACGGGGGAATGGTGGTCAGTTCTACCGCTCGTATCAACACGGCGCTGGGGACGCGATCGCGATCAGTGACCACGTTAAAGCAGTGGTAGACGCCGTAGATCAGGTAGACGTAGCTATGGCCGGGGGGGCCAAACATCACCCGGTTGCGGGGCGTTTCGTGGCGATAGGCGTGGCAGGCGGGGTCGCCCTCGGTGTAGGCTTCGGTTTCGACAATGGTGGCCGCCAGCTGGCGGCCATCGGCCCAGCGCCGCACCAGACGGCAGCCCAGCAAATCTGGGGCCACCGCTAGGGCCGACCGCCCAAGCCAGGCCGGGTCAATCGCAGCGGTCTGGTCACAAACCTTTATATCGTCTCCTGGGGCAGGCTTGCTAAGATAGCTCACGACAGCAGATCCAATAGTATTGACGCTTTAATCATCGTTACCTACCACTTACCACTATGGATATCAAACTTGTTCTCGCTATCTTGACCGGGCTGTTTGTGGTGGCCACCCTCTTCTTTGGCACCAAAAACGGCTTCTACGACACCGATAGCTACCACGGTAACGGTTCGGCCCACTAGGATGGCCCGATTCTCGTGGCCCTGCCTAGGGTCGCTCGGGTCTTCATCGTTCTGTGAGTAATCTGGTTTGCTTTCCGTTTGGGGTGGGTCATGGCCAAGAAGGGCTATGCCTTGAGCTTCGCATGGGGCCACGGCGCATTGTGCTCGACTGTGGCCTGCGCGATCTGGCGGTACTGGAGGCGGCCCGCGATCGCATCGAAACCGCCGACCTGCTGTTTTGCAGTCACGCCCATAGCGACCACGCCCGTGGCCTGTGGGCCTTTAGCCAGGCCTTTCCCCAGGTGCCCATCTATGGCAGTGAGGTGACGGCCCAACTGCTGCCTCTCAACTGGCTGGGCCGCGACGTGCCCCCCCACCTGTGCCAGGCGCTGCCTTGGCAGACCCCGATCAGCTTGGCCGATGACCTGACGGTACAGCTGTGGCCGGCCGGGCACCTGCCGGGGGCCGCCTGCGCCCTGTTTACCTACCACACCCCCCAGCGCCCCTACACCGTGTTTTACACGGGCGACTTTTTTATGTCGAACTCGCGTCTGGTCGATGGCCTGCCCCTGGAGGCGCTGCGGGGCCTAAAACCCGATGTGCTGATCCTGGAAGGCAGCGCTGGCACGACCCGCCACCCCCACCGTCGCCAGCAGGAAAGCCAGCTGGCGAGCACCCTCCACAGCCTGGTGCAGCGGGGGCGATCGGTGCTGCTGCCGACGCCGACCCTGGGCATTGGCCAGGAACTCGTCATGCTGCTGCGCAGCCACCACCAGTTCACCGGGCAAGACATTACCGTCTGGGTCGATGAAACCGTAGCGGCGGGCTGCGACCTGTACCTAGAGCTGATGGCCACCTTCCCCAGCAGCGTGCAAAACTTTGCCCGCCACCAGTCCCTGTTTTGGGATGACCGGATTTTGCCTCGGGTGCGTCGCCTGGGGGTCGATGGCCAGCCCGAGGGCGATCGACCCTGCATTTTGATTGCCTATCGAGAGGCCGACCTCAGCGCCCACTGTCTCGCCACCGCCCAGCCCTGGACGGTGCTGCTGCCCGAGTCCTTGGCCAGTGCCATTGCCGCCACCGCCCTGGCGGACACCCGTGAGGAACCTAGCCCGACCCTGGCCTGGCTGCAAACCCTGGCTTCAGAACTGGCGTCTGAACGGATCCAGCTTGATACCTACCAGCTCACCACCCACAGCGATCGCGTCGGTACCACCCAGCTGATCCACAACCTGCGGCCCCAGCATGTGGCCTTTGTCCACGGTAAGCCCACCCACCTGGCCGACTTGACCGGGTTAGAAGAACTCCAAACCCGCTACCAGCTCCACCTGCCCTCCGACGGTAAAGAGCTGGAGTTCCCCCTGGGCGATCGCTTTATTCAGCCCGCCGCCCCAGAACCTGTCTTTGAGGGCGAAATTACCCAGGTTGACGACAGCGTGCTGCTGCTGCTGCCCGAAGGCCTCACCGCCGACCCCCGCTGGGCCGATCTGGCCGACACCGGCCTGGTACAAGCCCGCTGGCAGGGCAATGACCTGGTGATTAAGGGCCTGAACCAGCGCGACCTGCTGCGCACCGTAACCAACCGCGACACCCCCTGGCAGCCCCCCAGTTGCCAGATCTGCCGCTACCAACAGGAGGGCCGCTGCCGCAGCGCCGACTCACCCCTCCAGGGACTCCAGGTGAGCCCCGAGGGGTTGTGCTCGGCCTTTGCCCTCCAGGCGGCTGAACGTGGGGATGGCGAAGCCTTTGCCTAGGGGAGGGGGGAGTTCAAAATGCAAAGTTCAAAATCCAAAATCTAAAATTCTCTGCCATGAATGCCCACTGCCTCAGACTCGCCCCTGGCCAAGATCTCAAGCATGAGCTGCAGGCTTTTGCCGCCACTGAAGCCCTGGAGGCTGGGGTGATTGTGACGGGTTTGGGGAGCTTGACCCAGGCGGCTCTGCGCTTTGCGGCGGCGGCGGCGGCGACGGTGATCGCGGGCCCGCTGGAGCTGGTTGCCCTCAGTGGTACCCTGTCGCGCCATGGCATGCACCTGCATGGGGCGGTGGCCGATGCCCAGGGCCGGGTCTACGGCGGCCACATCATGGCGGGCTGTCTTATTCGCACCACGGCGGAGATTGCGATCGCCCCCCTGCCTCACCTGCGCCTGGACCGTCAGTTCGACCCCCAAACGGGCTACTTGGAGCTAGTGGTTGAACCCAGCGGTGACCCCAGCGGGCCTTAACAATAGCCTTGGGTGAGTTGGCTGAGCTGCTCCTGCTCTTCTGGGGTGAGTTGCCAGCCTAGGGCCCCAGCATTTTGGGTGGCCTGGCGAGCATTTTTGGCACCGGGAATGGGCACCACATTGCCCTGGGCCACCAGCCAGTTGAGGGCCACCTGGGCGGGGGTGCGCTCTCGTTTCTCTGCGATCGCCTGGAGGGCCTGAATCACCGGCATCAGCTTGGTCAGACCGGCCGGGCTAAAGCGGGGGTCGAGCCAGCGGGCCCCGGCGGGCTTGAGGTTGGCCTCGGGGGTGTACTTGCCGGTGAGCAAGCCCTGGGCCAGGGGGCTATAGGCCAGAATGGTCACGCCCAGCTCTCGGGCCGTGGCCATCACCCCGCTGGTTTCGGCCCCCCGACTGAGCAGGGAGTACTGCACCTGGTTGACCGCCAGCGGCACGCCCTGGTCGGCCAGGTAGGCGTGGGCCTCACGCATCTGCTGGGCGGAGTAGTTGCTGACCCCCACCGCGCCAATGCGATCGCCCTTGACCGCCGTCGCCAGGGCCGCCATCAGGTCTTTTTGGCCCAGCCAAAACTCCAGCGGCCAGTGCACCTGGTACAGGGCTACTGAGGCCACCTGGAGGCGATCGAGGCTGGCGGTCAGGGCATCGGCTACGGATTGCTGAGACCATCGCCAGGGCAATGGAAAGTACTTCGTGGCAATCACCGCCTGCTGGGGGCGCTGCTGCATAAAGCGCCCAATCAGCCGCTCCGACTGGCCCAGGCCGTAGACCTCGGCGGTGTCAAACAGGGTTAGGCCCGCATCGAGGGAGGCCTCGAAGGCGGCCTGCAGATCGCTGTCGCTGTAGGCCTTGCCATAGTCCCAAAATAGCGAGTCGCCCCAGGCCCAGGTACCCACCCCTAGGGCAGGTACGGTTGGCCCACCGGGGCCCAGGGTCAAGGTTTGCAGATCAGCGATGGGGGGCATAGGTAAAGACTCCTTGAGGACAGCGGCGATCGGGGGGGGATGCCACCGTCATATTGTAAACTTTGGTAAATGACTTTCAGGATAGGAGTTGGGAGCCAGGAGCCAGGAGCCAGAAGTTAGACGGTATCCCAGGTAGGGGCGCAGGGCCTGCGCCCTTGGGAAGAATCAAAATTCTTCAGCATTTTCGTGGCCAGAATTATCCTGACGACGCTGCCAGACTTTGCAAGCAACCGTTCCTTGTTTAGTCACCCCCTGGTTAGTCACCCCTAGTTAGAAAAACTACAGGATTAGATTGTCTATGAACCGTCGCCGTTTGCTTCGGGCTGCCCTTGGGATTTGCTTGGCCTGGTTGAGTTGGGTGGTGAGCCCAGCCCCGGCCCTGGCCATGGGGGGAGCGCAAATTCCCCTGGGGGAGCCTGCGCCTGAGTTTGCCCTGCCCACCAATGCGGGCGATGGGGAAATTGCCCTGGCCGACTTTCGCAATCAGTGGGTGGTGCTGTACTTTTACCCCCGCGACTTTACCTCGGGCTGCACGGTGGAAGCCCAGCGGTTTCAGCGCGATATCGCCGAATATAGGGCGCGCAATGCTCAGATCATTGGCATCAGTGCCGACAGCGTTGAATCCCATGCGGAGTTTTGCGATGCCGAAGGGCTGGAGTTTCCCCTCCTGTCTGACCCCAAGGGAACAGTCAGCAAGGCCTACGGCGCGTGGCTAGGGGCGATGTCGCTGCGGCATACCTACATTGTTGGCCCCGATGGCACCATGCAGGCCCGATTTTTGGGCGTACAGCCGGTGATTCACAGCCAGGAGGTGTTGGCGGTGCTGGACGAGTTGCAGAGCCAAGGGTAACCTCCATTGTTCCCACGCTCCGCGTGGGAATGCCCCCCTGGCGCTCCCGCGCCCAGTCCCAGACGACGCTGGAGCGTCTGGGGCTGCGTCTCGACGCTTCAGCGTCTGGACGATGAAAGGAATAGTTCATTCATTGTGATCTGCCCTACATTTCCACTGGATGCGCTGAAATTCCCCCCCGATCACCCCCCAAAGTCACCCCTTGAAAGGCCCCCTGGGAAATAAAATCTAGAACGGTGATACAGTGATGGGTCTTTGATTTGAGCCACTCTAA
>JAIXUR010000415.1 GCA_027483425.1 Cyanobacteriota bacterium
GACTGAGGTGGCCCCGGCCCGCACCCCGGCCAGGGCGTTGGCGGTGGCCAAGCCCAGATCGTTGTGGGTGTGCATTTCTACCGGAATGGTCAGGGACTGCACCAGCTTTTGCACTTTGTCGTAGGTGGTAAAGGGGTCAAGGATGCCCACGGTGTCACAGAAGCGAAAGCGGAAAGCTCCCCATTCCTGGGCGTACTGAGCGACATCGGTGAGAAAGCTGTCTTCGGCGCGGGAGCTGTCTTCGCCGCCCACACTCACCTCTAGACCATGGTCGCGGGCAAAGGAAATGGCGTCGCGCAGGTGTTCTAGCATGGCCCGCCAGCGGCCCTGAAATTTCACTTGAATTTGCATGTCAGACACTGGAATGGAAATATGGACTCGGGTGAGGCCGCAGTGGATCGAAGCCTGAATGTCCGACAGAACGGCCCGGTTCCAGCCCAGGAGGTGGGCGTTGAGGCCCAGGTCTGCGATCGCACGAATGGCTCTGGCTTCGTCTTGACCCATGGCCGGAATGCCCACCTCGAGCTCATGGACGCCGATGGCATCCATAAACTTGGCAATGGCAACCTTTTCCTCAAGGCTGAAGGCTACACCAGCCGCCTGTTCGCCGTCGCGGAGGGTGGTGTCGTTGATGGAGATAGGGGTAGACATGGTGAATCCAGGGGTAAAGGGATAGGGACGGGGCAGTCCTCAGGGCCGATGGGCCTTACAGGCGGTGGGGTCTTGGGGGGTGAGATCGAGGTGAGGTATGATCACCAGCCATTGCATAAACCCTTTGGCGATCAAGGCAATGCTGACGAAGAAGGCGGTGGTGGAAAGAGCGGTAATCACAATAGAAACCTCCAAACGGTCGAAATAACGGAACGTGACTAGAGAACTCGAGGGTTTCCTCAAGCTGTGATGGGTAGGTTGGGTAAACCGAGATGTAACCCAACTCGGTCTACCCAACCCACGCTGGCCTAGGCCCCGACGAAGGCGAGGGTTAGGCTGTCGCTGGTGAGGAAGTGATCGACGTGGAAGGCGCGATCTTCGGTTTTGAGCAGGATCTCGTCGTACAGGTAGCGGGTGGCGCGATCGCCCAGGCTTTCGGCTTGGGCCGAGAGGCGACGCAGCAGGGCGATCACCGCTTGCTCGGCGGCCAAGTCGTTTTCGAGCATTTGGCGACAGGTGTAGGCCCCATCGGGTTCGGGGGTAAAGCAGCACAGGTCAGCCAGGGTACCAAAGGTGCCAGCGGGAATGCCGCCGAGACCGTTGAGCCGTTCCGCCAGGTCATGGGCATTGCTCTGGGCCGTGCCATAGCTGTCCTGAAAGAACTCATGCACCGAGTAAAACTCAGCACCCTCCACCACAAAGTGCTGCTTTTGGTATTGAAAATAGAGGGCCTGAAAGCTGGCATAGGCCAGGTTCAGCCCTTCGCAGATGGCGGCGGTGACGTCGAGCTCAAAGCCTACGGGGTTGGGGCCAACTTCGCCAAAGGCGCGAACCAGGGTTTCGGTCGTGGTCTGGGTTGTAGACATGAAAAGACTCCGGGTAGGGGATAGTTAGGGGGAAGGTTTTGAATTCAAAATTCAAAATTCAAAACCTGCACTACGAATTCGCCGCACAAACCACCTGGGTTTGCCAGCAGCGCTCTAGCCAGTCCACGCCTTCCTGACGGGAGAGTGAGAACTGAAAGAGAGTGCTGCGCACCAGCAACAACGCGAGGGCGTGATTGACTTCGACCCGCAGGGTGCCGTCGGCGGGGCAGGCACAGGGGATGTTGAGCTCTTGGAGACGGCGATGGATCGACCAGCGATCGCACCGCCGGACTGAGACCGCCTGCCCCCAACTGGGGACCGTAGGGGACTGGTTCATGGCATTAGCTCCGGTAGTAGGTGGGTCGGGGTGGTTTGCTTGAGGTGGGCCAGTTGGGCTTCAAGGGTTTCGATGCGATCTAGCAGCGATCGCAGAGTGGTCGCCTCGGCGTCGGGCAATTGGCCATGCTCTAGGGGGGCGGTTTCAGTATTGCAACGGCACACATTGCGGTTGGGCACTCCGACGGCGGTGCAGTGGTCGGGCACCGGGTGCAGCACCACAGACCCCGCCCCAATGCGGGCGTAGTCACCGATGGCAATGTTGCCTAAAACTTTGGCCCCAGAGCCAATCACGACGTGGTTGCCCACGGTGGGGTGGCGTTTACCGGTCTCTTTGCCCGTGCCCCCCAGGGTGACACCCTGGTAGATCAGGCAGTAGTCGCCGATGATGGCGGTTTCGCCAATGACCACACCCATGCCGTGATCTATAAAGACACCCCGACCAATCTGCGCGCCGGGGTGAATGTCAATGCCCGTAAAAAAGCGGTTGAGGTGGGCAATCAGCCGGGGAAAGAAGGGCATCCCGCTACAGTGCAGCCAGTAGGCCAAACGATGGGCCACCAGAGCGTGTAGACCGGGATAGCAGCACAGTACCTCTAGCCAGTGGCGGGCCGCCGGGTCGCGCTCAAAGATAATGGCGAAGTCGTCGAGCAGGGGCAGCCGTTGACTGGTAGCCGTAGCGGGCGGCGGAGACTGACTGGATAAACAGGGCAGAGAAAGAAACATGGCTGTGGGGGCATTTGTTTCTCTGCTTATAGCAATGGCTCAAATGCGGCCTGCCCTGGTCTGCTCTATCCAGACTTACTAAAACTATTAGCCCTGTACTCAAGCCCTAAACCCTTGAAAAATATAGCTATTGAAGTTCTTTTAGGGACGGGGGGTGGGTATTTTTGAGCCCAGGGATGGGTATTTTTATGGCCAGGGCTGAGTATTATGCACTCAGGGAAAAAGCCTTGCAGGGAAAGGGCTTAACTTGATTTTGGCCATTGGGGAGTAAACCGAGGATTTGTACTCAATGGACGAGTTTTCTAGGGTTTATTCCACTCTTCAACAATAGAAACTGTAGCAGAGCTTGCAAAATCATCTCTATTTAATTCAGCAATCCTTAACAACTGCCCCTAGAAGGGAGGGTGAAAAGATTGATTCCAGGGTGATTGCCACCCCGTAGGGGCGAACCGATGTGTTCGCCCCCATCCCACCGTGGGGAAATTTGCGTTGGGTGGCAGGCCCGATGCCGAGAGTAGGGGCGAACCAATGTGTTCGCCCCATCCCCGCCGTGGGGGAATTTGCGTTAGGTGGAGGGCCTGATGCCGAGATCAGGGCAGACACGTGGGTCTGCCCCTACAGGGTTTGA
>JAIXUR010000082.1 GCA_027483425.1 Cyanobacteriota bacterium
CGCCTGGTCGAGGGGGGTGGCGGCTGAGATGCCAAACCCCGACAAATGGCCAAAGCCCCCCGGCAGGCCAGGGCTGGGGAAAGCCGCCAAAGCCATGGCCTCGGGCTGAAGGCTGACGGATGGGGGCGCAGCCAGGGGTGGGGAGGTCGGCCGTCGGTGCCGTACAATGGCCCGACTCGTCGCCGGCTGGCGGGCTTCTCCAAATAGATTAGTCGCCGCCGCTAGGGGGCTCAGCTGCATCCACCGCAGGAGGGGAGGCAGCCACCGCAGGGGTAGCACCAGCTTGGCATTGCCCTCGGGCAGCGGCAGCGGGGACTGCCTCAGGTGTTGATCGAGGGCAGAACGACGGCAGACTCGGGCGTACTCCGCCAACATGAGCACGATGGCCCGCTGCAACCGGCGCTGCTGATCCTCGGTCAGGTGATCAAAAATAGCGTTGTCAGTCGTGACCAGCACCAGGCGACGGGAGGTTAGATCAGAGGCAATGCCGCGCAGGGGAGCCCCCAAGGGCAACAGATGCCACTGGCCAGGGGTCAGCACCGCTCCCGATCGCGACTGCCTGAGCCACGCGCCATAGAGACTCACCAACCGCAGTCCATTGGATCGCACCGTGGGCGAGGACAATACCGGCGGCTGGAGGACAGACAGGAGGGCTCGAATGGGGGTGTCTGCCATCACCAGAATCGGCTGGTTGTATCTGTTCCCAGATTCGCTTAAGGGAGCCCAAACTCGCTGCCAAGGTCGCGCCGCCCGCAGTTGCCGATAGCCTAGCCGCACCCCCTGCACCGCCGCGTAAAGGGGATAAACCGCCACTTGCAGACCCCACACCGCCGCCGTGCGCCCCTGGCGCAGCCAGCGGCCAGCACCGTGGATCACCTGCCGATACCCCGCCACCAGGCGAGCCATGGTCTGGCTTTGAAATGGGCGCAACGAAGTCGCCATAACTCTGCCTACACTGAGGAGAATGCTTTTGATCATACCGGAGCCATGCCCCCTGTCACCGTTGCCGCCGTCACCCCGCCGCAGATTTTAGCCAGCTTAGATCGCCTTCGCGGCCTCAGCCAACTGGACGTGCGGGGCACCTGGCATCGCCGCCCCGGCGGGGCGCTGACTCAGACTCTCTCCCAGGAGGATGACTGGTCAACATGGCCCCTGGCGACCCTTAACGATCGCCGCTACATTCCCTGGGCGAAGGGCAATCTGCCCCTGGAGCTGCACCAGCGATTTACCTGGCCCGCCGACCTCAACGGCTACCCCCTTCACGGCCTGACCGCCCGTCTGGCGCTGCGCTGGTGGGCTAACCAGGCCGATATTTTCGTAGACGGCCAGCCCGTGCAAAGCGGTGATATTTTTGATTGCTGGACGCGCATTGTGCTGACCCCCAGCGTGGTGCCCGGGGAATCGGTGGAGGTCGCCCTCCACCTGCTCAGCCCCGGCCACGATGATGGGGCGCTGGTGCAGGCGGAGCTGGTGTTTGAAGTCGCCGAGGGAAACTGCCCGGAACCCGGCTTTGTCGCCGATGAGCTAGGGGTGCTGGCCGCCTACCTGACCCAGTTTGCCCCCGACCAGCTGGCCACGTTAGCCCATGCCCTAGAAGGCATTGCCTGGGCATCCGTGGGCGATCGTCCCCGCTTCCACCAATCCCTGATGGCCGTGCGGGAGGGCCTGCAGTCTTTCTCCCCCTGGCTGAAGCAACGCACTCTCCACTGCCTGGGCCACGCCCACCTCGACCTCGCCTGGCTGTGGCCCGTCGCCGACACCTGGGTGGCCGCCGAAGCCACCTTTTGCTCGGTCCTGGCCCTGCAAAAAGATTTCCCTGAGCTGACCTTTTCCCACTCGTCACCGGCCCTGTTTGCCTGGCTAGAGCAGCACCGTCCAGCCCTTTTTGCCACCCTGCAGCAGCAGATACAGGCCGGGCGCTGGGCCATTGACGCCGGACTGTGGGTAGAACCTGACCTGAACCTGCCGGGGGGAGAGGCGATCGCCCGGCAGATCCTCTACGGCCAGCGCTACAGTCTGGAGAAATTGGGCGGGGCCAGCGCGATCGCCTGGCTGCCCGATACCTTTGGCTTCTCCTGGCAGCTGCCCCAGTTGCTTACCCAGGGCGGCATTCGCTACTTCGCCACCCAAAAGCTGCGGTGGAACGACACCAACCCCTTTCCCCACGATCTGTTTATTTGGCAGGGGCTAGATGGCAGCGAGGTGATTGGCGTCACCCTGCCCCCCATCGGCACCGACATTGACCCGGTGGCCATGGCCCAGTACGCCTGCCAGTGGGAAGCCAACACCGGCCACACCGCTGCCCTCTGGCTCCCCGGCGTCGGCGACCACGGCGGCGGCCCCACTCGCGACATGCTGCTCAAAGCCCAGCGCTGGGCCCAATCCCCCTTTTTTCCCACCCTGACCTGGGGCCACGCCGTCCCGCTATTTGACGCTCTCACCCACGCTCCCGGTACTAAAGCCACCCTCACCCTCACCCTTCCCGATCAAGGGCAGACACAGGGGTCTGCCCCTACCCACCCCTCTCCCCCCTCCCTCCTCCCCCGCTGGAACGACGAACTCTACCTCGAACTCCACCGGGGTTGCTACACCACCCACGGGGACCAAAAGCAGTTCAATCGCCGCTGCGAAGACACCCTGTTTCAGGCTGAGCTATTTGCCTCTGTGGCGGCCATCTACGGCCTTCAGCCCTACCCCAAGGCGGATCTGGAAGCGGCGTGGAAGCAAGTGCTGTTTAACCAGTTCCACGACATTTTGCCGGGGTCGTCGATTCCCGAGGTGTTTGAGCAGGCCAACCAGGACTGGCAAGCGGCCCTAGCGACAGGCGATCGCATTCTGCAAGCCGCCTTGGCCGAGCTGGCCCAGCGCTGTCCAAGGCCCGCCCCACCCAACCCGGCTGCGATTCCCGTGGTGCTGTTTAACCCACTGAACTGGGCCCGGAGCGAGGTGGTGACGATCGCCCCACCGGGCC
>JAIXUR010000367.1 GCA_027483425.1 Cyanobacteriota bacterium
CAACTAATCTGACGTTTTGAGGCTGGCCGGTTTTCACCGGCCAGCCTTTTTTATCGTTGCCACGCTCTGCGTGGCAATGTCTCCAGCGGCGCTCCAGCGCCCTGACCTAGAGGACGCTGGAGCGTCTGTGGCTACGTGCCAACGCTCAGGCGTTGGCACGATCAGCGGGATCAGCGATCGGGGGCGCAGGCAGACCCTACTGCCCGTACCACTCCTGCCGCCACTGTTTCATCTGGTCGATCTCAGCCTGCTGGGAGGTGATGATCGCCTCCGCCAGGGTCTGAAGTTCGGGGCGATTGCTCTTGTTCTGCAAATCCTCCGCCATCACCACGGCCCCCTCGTGGTGAGGAATCATGGCATTAATAAAGCGCAGGTCAAACTCGTCGTCGGCCTTACCCAGATCCATATCCATGCGCATCGCCCCCATCATGGCCTGGTCCATGGGCATGTCGTGCTTCATTTCGGCGTGGTACATGATGGGGACGGTGGGGGCATCGGGGTACCAGGCGGCGCGCCAATCCTGCATTTGCTTAATTTCGACCTGCTGCGCGGCGATGATATTTTCCGCCAGCTGACGAATTTCGGGTCGTTGGGAATGCTCCAGGGCGGCTTCTGCCATCGCCACGGCCCCCTCATGGTGGGGAATCATGCCGTCAATAAAGCGGAGGTCGTAGGTGGCATCGGCGGGACCAAGATCCATGTTGTGGCCCATGCCATCGTGCATCATCTGGCCTGGAGACGCCTCTCCGGCGGGAGCGCTATCGTGCATGGCGTCCATAGGGCGGTTACCGCAGGCGGTTAGGGGTATTAAGGCAGCCAGGGTCAGCACCGTGGCTAGGGAACGATTGAATACCATGGTCGTTTTTTATAAACAGTAGAGCTATAGCCTACACATTCCGGCCCGCTGGAGGGTCAAGGGGTCGCTAGGGCCGATCCAGGCGCTATATTTTCTTGCCAGAGTTTAATTAATTTTTTGTTACGAATGTGAGAGGGATTGTCACAACGCACTGTAAATTTAATTAACAAAGTCGAGCTTGTTTTATTTCAAATTGTGTCACCTGACTGCCCTAAGCCTTATCTGGCAAGGTTTTCTGATACAAACAGGAAGGATATGCTTAATTTTGATTTCGTTACGAAATATTGCCGAAACAGTTCCTTAGAGTTTGTCTGTGATGGGCCCCATCGAGTCACAGCGATCGGCTCGCCCTAGCATCCATCCGCCCCAGCTTTAGCCGCGTAAGGAGTTTTACTGCATGTTCACCCACGTCAAGCCCACTGTTCGCCACATTGCTCCCGACGATCTGAACGGGCGGCGGCTGGTCAAAGTGGTCTATGTGGTTTTAGAGCCTCAATACCAGAGCTCTCTGTCTTCAGCCGTGCGGTCGATCAACGCCAGCAATACCCAGGTGGCGTTCGAGGTCAACGGCTACCTGATCGAAGAACTGCGCGACGCCAACAACTACGAGGCGTTCAAGCAGGATGTGGCTGAGGCCAATGTTTTCATCGCCTCGCTGATCTTTATTGAAGACCTGGCCGACAAGGTGGTCGAAGCGGTCGCCCCCCTGCGCGACAATCTAGACGTGGCCGTGTGCTTCCCCTCCATGCCCCAGGTGATGCGCCTGAACAAAATGGGCAGCTTCTCCATGGCGCAGCTGGGCCAGTCGAAGAGCATGATTGCCTCCTTCATGAAAAAGCGTAAGGAGAAGTCGGGCGCTGGCTTCCAGGATGCCATGCTGAAGCTGCTGCGCACCCTGCCCACGGTGCTCAAGTATCTGCCGGTGGAGAAGGCCCAGGATGCCCGCAACTTTATGCTCAGCTTTCAGTACTGGCTGGGTGGGTCGCCGGAGAACCTAGAAAACTTCTTTCTGATGCTGGCCGATCGCTACGTGATTACCGACAATGCGATCGAAGGTGCTCCCCAGATCGAAAGCCTCGACTACGAAGAGCCCGTTACCTACCCCGACCTGGGCATCTGGCACCCCATGGCCCCCGCCATGTTCGAAGACATCAAGGAATACCTCAACTGGCATCGCTCCCGCCGAGATATTTCCGACGATTTGAAGGATCCCCTCGCGCCCACCATTGGTCTGGTGCTCCAGCGCACCCACCTGGTGACCGGCGATGACGCCCACTACGTGGCCATGGTGCAGGAGTTTGAATACCTGGGGGCGCGGGTGATTCCCGTCTTTGCCGGGGGCTTGGACTTTTCTAAGCCGGTGGATGCCTATTTCTTTGACCCCGTAGATAACACCCGAACCCTGGTGGATGCCGTAGTGTCGCTGACGGGCTTTGCCCTGGTGGGTGGCCCTGCCCGCCAAGACCACCCCAAGGCGATCGAAACCCTCAAGCGGCTCAACCGGCCCTACATGGTGGCCCTGCCCCTGGTGTTTCAGACCACCGAAGAGTGGGAAGACAGTGACCTGGGCCTGCACCCGATCCAGGTGGCGCTGCAAATGGCGATCCCCGAGCTGGATGGGGCGATCGAGCCGATCGTGCTCTCGGGCCGTGACGGTCTGACCGGGCGGGCGATTTCCCTTCAAGACCGGATTGAGTCGATCACCCAGCGGGCGATGAAGTGGGCTAACCTGCGCCGCAAGCCCAAGCTCGATAAAAAGCTGGCCATTACCGTCTTTAGCTTTCCCCCCGACAAGGGCAATGTGGGTACCGCCGCTTACCTGGATGTGTTCGGTTCCATCTATAAGGTGCTGGAGGCGATGAAGCAGAACGGCTACGATGTGCAAGATCTGCCCGAGTCGCCCGAAGCGCTGCTCCAGGAGGTCATCCACGATGCCCAGGCCCAGTACAAGAGCCCCGAGCTGAATGTCGCCTATCGCATGCCGGTGCGCGAGTACCAGGCCCTCACCCCCTACGCCGAACGGCTGGAGGAGAACTGGGGCCCACCGCCGGGAAACCTGAACACCGATGGCGAGAACATGCTGGTCTACGGCAAGGCCTTTGGCAATGTGTTTATTGGTGTGCAGCCCACCTTTGGCTACGAGGGCGACCCCATGCGGCTGTTGTTTTCTCGCTCGGCTAGCCCCCACCATGGCTTTGCCGCCTACTACACCTTCCTGAATAAAATCTGGGGGGCCGACGCGGTGCTGCACTTTGGCACCCACGGGTCTTTAGAATTTATGCCTGGCAAGCAGATGGGCATGTCGGGCACCTGCTACCCTGACAACCTGATCGGCAGCATTCCCAACCTCTACTACTACGCGGCCAACAACCCGTCGGAGGCCACCATCGCCAAGCGCCGGGGCTATGCCGAAACCATTAGCTACCTCACTCCTCCGGCTGAGAATGCCGGGCTGTATAAAGGGCTGAAGGAGCTGAGCGAGCTGATTGGTTCTTACCAGGGCAACAAAGAGAGCGGTCGGGCGGTGCAAATCGTCAACGCCATTGTTGAGACGGCCCGGATCTGCAACCTCGATAAAGACGTGCCCCTGCCCGAGACGGATGCTGGGGAGATGTCTGCCGAGGAGCGGGACGGCCTGGTGGGCAAGATCTACATCCGGCTGATGGAGATTGAGTCGCGTCTGCTGCCCTGCGGCTTGCATGTGGTGGGCAAGCCCCCCACCGCCGAGGAGGCGATCGCCACCCTGGTCAACATCGGCAGCCTCGATCGCGAAGAGGACGGTATCAAGAGCCTTCAACGCATCATCGCCGAGAGCATTGGTCGGGACATCGACGATATCTATGGCAGTAGCGATCGCGGCAACCTGGCCGACGTGCAGCTGCTCTACGACATCAACCAGGGG
>JAIXUR010000344.1 GCA_027483425.1 Cyanobacteriota bacterium
CAGTCTTTGCTGAATATGGGGGTCGCAACGGGGTTGTTGCCCACGACAGGCCTGCCCTTTCCGCTGCTGAGCTACGGTGGCAGCTCGATGGTCGCCAGTTTGGCCACGGCGGGCTTGCTCGTGCGGGCCGCGCGGGAAATTAATTTGGATACGCCGGTGCCGCTGCGGCGGCGATCGCCCCTACGGGTGCTCAAGGGCGGTAATGCCCTTTCCTAAGAGTATCCCAACTAAAAAAATATCCCTGCCAAGGACGCGAACTCGGCCCGTTGGGCCGGTCGCGGCAAGATCCCGGATAGGTATTGAGTTGGAACACTCTAAGAGGTTGTTTGAAAAGCCAAAGAGCGTCTCAGATCATCCCTTTGGGGTAGGCTAATGTCCTCAAAATTTAGCGTTTTGCTGTCTCTTGGTGGCAAACCATACCTTGGACAACCCTTTTCAAACAACCTCTAAAACCGAAATCTGAGAGTCGGTTGCAGGATTGTTACAATGGTCACAGCCCTTGCCCGTCACTGCTTCGACCATGCTCCAGAGCCTTCAACTTTATTTGTACGAGATCGCCCAGTGGGCCAACCAACTGGTGAACGACCAGCTTACCCAGGTGTCTTGGGTGAGTCTATCCGTGGTGGGGTTGGCGGGCCTGCTGACCAGCCTGTCGCCTTGCTTGCTGTCGATGCTGCCGATTATGGTGGGCTATATGGGCGGCTACGAGGGGGGAAGTCGGAGTGGCGCTGCGCTGCGATCGCTCTCGTTTGCCCTCGGGCTAGCCACTACCCTAGCCCTGCTAGGGCTAGGCGCGGGGCTGTTTGGCTACGTTTACGGCCAGGTGGCCTGGGGGTTACCCGTGGTGGTTAGCCTAGTGGCCATTGTGATGGGGCTCAACCTGCTGGGACTAGTGCCCCTGGCGCTGCCCGCCGGGGTAGGGCCAACCTTTGAGCGCTGGAATTTGCCCCCCTGGCTGCGGGCCTACGCCCTGGGCCTGACCTTTGGGATTGTCGCCTCTCCCTGTAGCACCCCCGTGCTGGCCACGCTGTTGGCCTGGATTTCAGCCACAAAGGATCCTGTTTTGGGCGGTGCGCTGCTGCTGGCCTACGCCGTTGGCTATGTTACCCCCCTGGTGCTGGCAGGCACCTTTACCGCCAGCCTGAAGCGAATTCTAGATTTACGCCAGTGGTCAAGCTGGGTTACCCCCGCCAGCGGGGCCCTGCTGCTGGGATTTGGGGTGTTTTCCCTGCTGTCGCGGCTGCTGCCCGCCACCCTGGTGTAAGGTTGCCTGACCTAAGCGACCGGTTTGAAGGGATACTATTGGCCTGTTTGAAGGGATACTATGGCCCCGTCTGAAGCCCCCAATCCACCCGTCTGGGCGGTGGTGAGTAACTATTTTCGGCAGGATCTGCTGCCGCTGTTGGCCGATCTGAGGTTGGCGATTGTGCTGTTGCTGGCGATCGCCGTTTTCAGCATCAGCGGCACGGTCATTGAACAGGGCCAAACCCTGGAGTTTTATCAAACCAACTACCCCGCCGATCCGGCCCTGTTTGGCTTCCTCAGCTGGAAGGTCATTTTAATCAGCGGGTTAGACCATGTGTACCGCACCTGGTGGTTTCTGGCTCTGCTGATTGTGTTTGGGGCTAGCCTGACGGCCTGTACCTTTACCCGCCAGTTCCCAGCCCTGGGGGCCGCCCAACGGTGGAAGTACTACAGCCAGCCGCGTCAGTTTCAAAAGCTGGCCCTGAGTGCTGAACTGTCGGAGACTGACCTCGCCGCGCTGGCGGAAAGGTTGAGCCAAAAACGCTATCGAGTGTTTCAAGAGGGCACCCAGCTCTATGGCCGCAAGGGCATTGTG
This sequence comes from Cyanobacteriota bacterium, assembly GCA_027483425.1. Lineage (GTDB taxonomy): Bacteria > Cyanobacteriota > Cyanobacteriia > Phormidesmidales > Phormidesmidaceae > Nodosilinea. The sequence continues at coordinate 1,841 of JAIXUR010000344.1, forward strand.
GGCCGCATTGGCCCAATCATTGTCCACGCCAGCATGCTGTTGATTTTGGCTGGGGCTATTTTAGGTGCCATGACCGGCTTCTTTGCCCAGGAGCTGGTGCCCAGCGGTGAAACCTTCCAAATTCGCAATATTTTTGATGCCGGCCCCTGGGCCGAAGCCCAGATTCCCAAAGATTGGTCAGTGCGGGTCAACCGATTTTGGATTGACTACACTCCCGAGGGCAATATCGACCAGTTTTACTCAGATCTATCGGTGCTGAACCAGGGGGGGAATGAGGTCGATCGCAAGACCATCCACGTCAATGAGCCTCTGCGCCACAAGGGTGTAACCCTCTACCAGGCCGACTGGGGGATTGCGGCGGTGCAGGTGAAGCTGAACAACAGTCCGGTGCTGCAACTGCCCATGAAGCTGCTAGAAAACAACGGGCCTCGCTTTTGGGGCACCTGGCTCCCCACCCGGCCCGATATGAGTGAGGGGGTCACTCTGCTGGCCAGCGACCTCCAGGGGACGGTGCTGATCTACGACAATGCCGGGCAGCTGGTGGCTACCGTACGGCGGGGCATGGCGACGGAGGTGAATGGGGTTTCCCTATCCCTGGTGGATATAGTGGGCAGTACCGGCCTGCAAATCAAAGCGGATCCTGGTATTCCCCTGGTGTATGCCGGGTTTGGTCTGCTCATGCTGGGGGTGATGATGAGCTATGTCTCCCATTCCCAGGTTTGGGCGTTGGCCGACCAGAGCACGGTCTACGTGGGGGGCCGCACCAATCGGACTCAGGTTGCCTTTGAGCGAGAGCTGCTGGCCGTTCTAGAGGAGTTATCGGCCCAGGGGGCTACCACTGCCTAGGTGGCGAGGCTGGTATTTGTCCTAGCCTCATGGGGCCCAGCCCCATCCGTCTGGCCCCCCAGAAGAGTTACGGAGTTACTGGGGCTGACTGCGCAGGTAGTTGAGAATGCCCTGGGCGATCGCCTGGCCCATCTGAGCCTGCCAGCGGGGGTCGCGCAGCTTGGGGGCATCGGCCGCCCCGGTGACAAAACCGATTTCAATCAGGGCGGCGGGCATGGTGGTCCGCCGCAGCACAAAAAAACGA
>JAIXUR010000518.1 GCA_027483425.1 Cyanobacteriota bacterium
AGCGACGAAGAAACCGGGTTTTTAGCCCTACTGTGCTGGTGCTCTAGACCTATATCTTCCCTAGCTCTAGGGAAGCCCAAACCAGTCTGCCTGCCGTGATAATCTCTACAGAAAGAATAGAAATTTGGATGAGAGTGTTCCAGCTAATTTCTCATCCAGGATTTTGAGGTGACAGGCCCGTTGGGCTGAATTCAGCGTCCTTGGTCGGGATACTTTATTAGGTGGAATACTCTGAGCGAGAAAAATCAGGCCGTTTACGCTAGCGCTGGCATTGTTCACTACTACGCACAGCTCAGCCAACTCCAGCCCGCCGAGAGCAGCATTCTTGACCAATTAAAAGACAGTCTGCCGGCCATGAAAATGTTAGACATTGGCATCGGCGGGGGGCGGACGGTCAACCATTTTTGGCCCTTGGTGGGGGACTACACCGGCATCGACTCTTCCCCGGCCATGGTAGCGGCCTGTCGGCAGCGGTTTGCGGGGGCGTCACGGCCCATGACCCTGGCCGTGATGGATGCCCGAGATATGCGCCAGTTCGATGACAGTTCCTTTGACTTTATTCTGTTCAGTTTTAACGGTATAGACTACGTCTCCCACAGCGATCGCCTCTGCATTTTGCAAGAGATTCATCGGGTGGGCAAAGCCGGGGGATGCCTATTGTTTTCTAGCCACAATTTGCAGCGCATGGCCAGGGACTTTGACTATCGCCAGCACCTGAGCTGCAATCCCCTTAAAACCTATGAGAACCTGGCCATGTGGGGGCTAACGCGGGTCTTCAACCGCTCGATTTCCCTGGGGGATATTCAGGCGGCGGGCCATCTGGTGTTGAAGGATGAATCCCACAACTTTCGGCTTCAGACCTACTACATTCGCCCCGAAGCCCAGGTTCAACAGCTGGCCTTTGGCTTTCATAGCGTTGACGTTTACCCCTGGCAGCAGAGCACAAAAATGACGGTGCCTGCCGATGCAGCGGTGCGGCAAGATGCCTGGCTATACTATTTTTGCGTCATCAACGATCGGCCCAAAATGCCTCACAAACCGGGCCCATGACCAGCCTTTGCAAAGCTTCCATGGGGAACTAAACGGGTGGGCAAAGTCAGCATTGGGGCTAATTTCTGCTTTAGGAAAAATGATTGGCCAAATCTAGCCAACCATCCCATTGTGGTGACTTTAAAGTCTCCGTAAATTCCCCTAGGGGGTGCACCGCTTGCCGGTATTGTGAATACGCTGGGGATAGGTGTACCTAGCATGCCCGAGGAGGGTGGCTGTAGCCAATCTTTCTACCGGGTATGCCGTGGGTTAACTACCGCCTGAGTCGTCACCACAGACGTATGTTGACCTCCCTATCCCTTCAAAAACTATGCCTAAAACCTTCCTATATGCCGGTGTCCCATCGGAAGATGAGGCCGTTCCCTCGGCTGGGGGCGACCGCGATAAAGTCAGTATTTTAGTGATTGGCCGCCCCACGGCGGTAAACCGCGTGATTTTGGAGATGAGCCACCTGGGCTTTTCTGACTCGATTGAGTGGAGTAAATCCATCCCCACCGATCGCCACCAGGAGGCCATGCGGGTGCTTACCCGCTACGTGTTTGTCGACTCGTAGCCAAAACCCATCCCTCAGTCCCCATGGCTCAATCCTTTACCCCTGAGGCTTCCCACCCTGGAGCCTTAGGGGTAAATGCTAGACTGCTAGCAATACAGCCTTCTTCTGGCGATCGCCCATGACCTCAGCCCGTCCCGCCCCCGCGCTTTCCCTATACGGCACCGACTATGTCAGCTGGCTTGAAGCCACTGCTGCGGCCCTCAAGCGCCAGGACTATGGGAGCATCGACTGGGGAAACGTGATCGAAGAAATTGAAGATATGGGACGGCGGGAACGACAGAGCCTGAAGAGTAACCTGGTGGTTTTGCTCCTCCATTTGTTGAAATGGCAGTTTCAGCCCGATCAACAAAGTAACAGTTGGAAGGCCAGCATCGTGGAGCATCGCCAGCGGTTACAGGATAGTTTGGAAGAGTCTCCCAGTCTGAAGCCTTACCTGAAAACCATCCTCCCCCGCGCCTACGGCAATGCTGTGGAGCGAGCGGCGGCAGAAACGGGTTTAGCCGAAGCTACCTTTCCCCAAGCCTGTCCCTACACGATTAGCCAGATGATGGCTAAGGATTTCTTACCGTAGGCATCTTGCCGAGTGCTGAGGTGGTTGGGTCTTACCTACCCCCCTACCTACCACTGTCGCCGGTAATGGTGCTCTACATAGCGCTTGATCTGGCGCGCCATGCGGCGAATGCCTTCTTTTTCGTCGCGGCGAATGAAGGGGAGAAACACCTGGGACAGCAGCCCGGAGATGCGCTCCTGGTGAATGTACTTGGTGCGGTTGGGGCCAACATCTTCCAGCTCAAACACGTGTTCGCTTTTGAAGCCGGGGCCTTTGGAGATCCACTGGAGGCAGTGGTTGGGCTGCACCATGACGATGCGGGGTTGAAACTCGGTTTCGTCTTCGCCTTCGAGGCGGCGCAGGGCCAGAAAGATTTCACCCCCCGGTCGAATCGGTAGGTTGGGGTCGCAGTCGTAGAGAAAGGTGTTCCAACGGTGCCATTCTTCCTTGCGCACCAGAGCATCCCACACGGCAAAGCGAGGGGCGTTGATGGTGACTTCGCTGTAGAGGCTGGGCATGGCAATGAGGGGGGTAGCCAGGAACCGCGCGTGGGGAACAGACGCTACTGCTATCTTCACACACACTGTTACTACAGTGACACTGTAGCTGTATAGACCCTGTGATTACACAGACAGGAGAGACTCAGTCGCCTAAACTAGGAGGCTGGTCTTACTATATTCCCTCAAGATATAGTCCCTCAAGACGGCATTTCTGTTTCGCTGGCGCGATCGCCCAAAGGTTTTGGCATGGCAACTCTCACCCCCAACCCCAGTTACAGTCTCAGTCTGCGGCTCAAAATTCCCAACAAAACCGGCATGCTGGCCCGGATCACCCAGGCGATCGCCGAAGCGGGGGGCAACCTGGGCGATTTTGAGCTGATCAGCCGCAATCGCCACGACCTGGTGCGGTTGCTCCATGTCGATGCCTCTAGCGAAGCCCATGTGGAGAGCATTATTGCGGCGGTCAAAGCCGTTGAGGAGATTGAAATTCTCGAGGTTTGCGATCGCACCTTCCAGATCCACGAGGGCGGCAAAATTAGCGTTGAGAGCAAGCTCGATCTGCATAACCAGGATGACCTGGCCATGGCCTATACCCCCGGTGTAGGCCGGGTGTGCGTTGAAATTGCCGAGCACCCCGACCGGGTCTATGACCTCACCATTAAGGGCAACACCGTGGCCATTGTCACCGACGGCAGCGCCGTGCTGGGGCTGGGCAACCTGGGGCCTGCCGCCGCCCTGCCGGTGATGGAAGGTAAGGCGATGCTGTTCAAAAAATTTGCTGGGCTCGACGCGTTTCCCATCTGTCTCGACACCCAGGATACCGATGAGATTGTCAAAGCCGTCAAGCAGCTGGCACCGGTGTTTGGGGGCGTCAACCTGGAAGATATCAGCGCTCCTCGCTGCTTTGAGATCGAGGCTCGGCTGCGCCAAGAGCTCGACATTCCCGTGTTTCACGATGACCAACATGGCACCGCCATTGTCACCCTGGCGGCGCTGGTCAACGCCCTCAAGCTGGTGAACAAGTCGCTCGATCAGGTCAAGGTGGTGATCAACGGGGCCGGGGCGGCGGGGGTGGCGATCGCCAAGCTGCTGAAAAAGGCGGGCTGCAACACCATTGTGCTGTGTGACTCCAAGGGCATTCTCTCCCTCAGCCGGGGTGATCTGAATCTGCAAAAGCAGGAGTTTGCGGTGGCTGAGGCGGGTACCCTAGCCGACGCCATGGTGGGGGCCGATATATTTTTGGGCGTCAGCGCGCCGGGGGTGGTGACCGTAGAGATGGTGGCCTCAATGGCGACGGCCCCGATTGTGTTTGCCATGGCCAACCCGATTCCTGAAATTCAGCCGGAGCTGGTGACTGACCAAGTGGCGGTCATGGCCACGGGCCGCAGCGACTACCCCAACCAAATCAACAACGTGCTGGCCTTTCCCGGCGTGCTGCGCGGGGCGATCGACTGTCGGGCGGCGGAAATTACGCCGTCGATGTACCTGGAGGCCGCCTATGCGATCGCGGCCCTGGTCAGCCCCCAGGAGCTCAGCCGCGAGCATATTATCCCCTCAGTCTTCGATGAGCGGGTATCCATTGCGGTGGCCTCGGCGGTCAAGCACGCGGCGCGGGTCGATGGAGTGGCGCGAAAGTAGGGTTTGGTAGGGGCGAATGGCCTTCGCCCCAGCGGGCTGCCTCGTTTTGATTCAGACCGATGTCAACCAGTGTCAACCAGAACCCGTTCCATCAAGTAGCGGGTGAACTGAACGCCGTTGCGATCGACCACCTCGGTGCCGTACTGGCGGAAGCCAAATTTGATGAATAGCCCCAGGCTAAACTCGCTGGCTTCGGAGTAGAGCCGCTGTAGGCCCTCTCGCTGGGCATGGTCCAGCACCGCCTGCATCAGAGTTGAGCCAATGCCCCGACGCAGGCAGTCGTGGCGGACATAGGCCGAAGCGACATAGCCATCTTCGCCGATGCCCGCAAAGCCCACCATGCTGGTGTCATCGACGGCCACGTAGGTGGTAACGCCCAAAATAAACTGGCGAAAGCGAGGGCTAGCCCCATCGACCGCGGCCCAGGCCTCGGTTTGGGCCGCGGTATAGTGCTGGGGAGCGTTGACCAGCACCGTGTCTCGAAACAGCGCCGCCAGGGCGGGTAAATCAGCTTCGGTAGCGGTACGAAGGGTCATGGCGGATAAGCCACTCCGTTGAGTGGTGCCCATAGATAGTCTGGCAAAACAGCGTAAACTATGAACAATCCCCGAAAATTTCTAGTCTCTTCGCTATTCATACCTTCACATCAAGGCTAGAGGCAACCCCCCATGGAACCGACTCTAATGGCAGATGCTCAAGCGCTTAAAATGTTGATCAAAGAGAGCCTTCGAGAGGTTTTACGAGAAGAGCGTCTAAACCTTTGCCAGCTTTTAATGCCATTCGTCACCGACGAAGAACAAGCTGAAATCGAACTGTCTCTGGGTAGCCCTGACAGCTACGATCCAAAAGATTTCGTGAACTTGACTGACTGGGTGAGACATGGAGGTTCGATTTAGCAAAAAAGCTGTCAAGTTTCTCAAAAAGCTAGACGCTGAGACTACGGATAGGGTTCGACAAAAAATCCTTCATTTGCAGTCTTTCCTAGAGACGGAAGGAGCTATTCCATTTACGATACTTGACATTAAAAAGCTCAAGGGTGATTGGGACGGGTATTTTCGTCTCAGGGTGGGTCAAATTCGCGTGATTTTTACGATCATTGATGGAAAAGTTGAGATTTTGCTGATCTACGACATCGATTTTAGAGGCAATGTATACGAAAAATAGCCTGCTAGTGCAGCGTCAAGCTCAATTTTTAGGGTCCTGTAGGGTGCATTCGCGAAGCAATGCACCGCAGAGA
>JAIXUR010000543.1 GCA_027483425.1 Cyanobacteriota bacterium
AAAAATGAGCGAACCGGGAGATACATGCAAGTACAGATGTATTTTTGCTGTCGGGAGGTTGTTGTCAGGGCTCCTAAGGCAAAATCAACGCCTTAACCTACTTCTCTAGCTGCACCACCCATCGATTCATCTTCTCCACCCCCTCCGGCTCAGTCTTGCCCAGGTAGGCGGCGATCGCTCTTCTCCATCTGCTACCGGCTATCGAGTCAGCTAGGCGCGGCAGCTGCGGGCCAAGGATGTGGGGTGATTCCATCGTGCTGCGGAAGGCGACCACCAAAACGAAGCGCACCCGGTCGGTGCCCCTGCACCCCAAGCTTAAAGCTGTTCCGGGGGAGACGGGGTTACCCAGCAGTGGTTATCTGTTCCCCGGTCGAGGTGGCCAGGGGCCGATTACGCGGCAGGCGTGTGATTTGGCGCTGCGGAAGGCATCACACGCCTGGGCCTGCGCGGGTACAGCACCCACAGCAACAGGCGCACCTGGGCGACGCGGTTGGATAAGGCAGCGCTATAGAGGTATCTGGAGGTGTCGGAGGAGGAGAGGGTGGGGGCGATCGGGCCAGCTGTGAGATGTATGGTCTAGTCGAGTGACCATAAAGTATTTATGCCTTCGGCGAACTGCCGTTCGGCTTTGCCGTCTCCCAGAGAATCACCTCTGATCTCTTTACAGCAACCCCCGATAACGAATAAACATCAAAACTACGGCCCACGATCCCAAGGCGACTTTGACCGCCACTAAAATATTTAAAATAGGCACAATGCCGCCGCTGATCAGTGCTCCCATTTCTCCGTGGGGCAGTTCCACCCCGGCCAGGGTCATCATCGATAGCAGTACGAATACCAACACCGAAATCTTCTCCCAAATGGCCGCGTGCCAGCGCTGATAGATCCCCTGCATCCACTCTGGCGAAGACGTCATCGCGATCAGCCCGATCGCCGTTCCCCCCGCCACCCCTGCCGCAAAGCCACCACCGGGGCTGAGATGTCCGCGAAGGGCCAATTCAATGCCCACCAACGCTGAAATTGTCGCCCCTAACCGCGCCAACAGCACGGAGGACTGATCGGGGAATTGATACACCTGACCGAGGGGACGCTCATTTGCCAATAAAAAATTACACCCCATAATGGCGATCGTGAATACAATCACCTCAAAAATCGTATCGTATAACCGATTGCGAAGAATAATTCCCGATACCACATTGGGCACACCGCTGTCTTGCGCAACGGCATCCACAATCGAGAATGGCAGCGTGGGCGAGGGGTTAGATACCAATAGCATTTTGATGTAAAACGCAATTCCCGCCAGCAAGTAAATCCATTTCATCAATGCATCTCCCCGACAGTAGAAAGATCAACATAACTTAACTGGGTTACGGGGGAGAGCAGCTCACTGTTCATAATGTCGTAGAGGCGGCGCAATCGGGTAGTGGTTCGATAGGGTGGGGGGCAGGAGTCTGGAGCATTGGGGCGACTAATCGCCTCCTCGTCATCAGCACCAGATCCACGTTCGCACGTGGCATGGATTTCCTTGTCTATCAAGGCTTGAGACAGTTCTTCGCGATCGAAATAGGGGACGAGCTCAACCCGGAGGTAATAATCTTTAAATACTGTGTTTAGGGCTTGCACGACCTGTTGCAAGGGGGTGGCATCTGGAGCCGTTAGATCCTGAGGATGACTTAAATCATCCTTAAGCACTCCCAACCGAAAAACCAGCGACGATCGCACCGCCACGGCATAGAGCGTAATCGCCAAGAGCGTTCCGACCAGCGCTTCGGTCAGGGCCACATCGGGTGCCCCTAATACGGTGTAGACCAAAGCCGCGATCGCCCCCAGCACCCCCCGAATCACCAAGGCATGGTAAGGATTCACCTGAAACACCAGCATGGCCGCCGCCAAGGGCAGCAGCGCCGTAATCGTATAGATATAGCTATCCATGGGGCGGTCTCCGGGTGATCAAACCGCTGCTAGAACAGTAGGCCAGCACATACCCTAACATCGTGTTCCACAGCGTCAGCGACAGAATGGCCAACAGCAGCAATGGCCACTCCCTGGGGCGCTGTAATAGCAGCCCAAAAATGATGGCAATAGAACCTAGCGTATCGGACACCGATAGGTTATGCAGTTTGAACAGCACTGAGCGCTGGCTCAGCAAAAAAGAGGTGCCCCAAAACCAAAACACCAAACCCAGTCCAATGCAGCCATAGCTGAACCAATCAATCATGCATCCCCCAACCGCTTTAAAATATGGGCTAACAGCATAAATCCGGCATTGCCAACGCTTAAAATAATCACGCCAACGACTCCGATCATCCAATCATCTCGCAACACCGAAACCAGCAAAATCATCACCGCAGCTTTAGAAGAGATGCTGGATAACGACAGCATCGTTTGCCAAATATCTTCGTCCCGCCACGCCTCATAGAGGGGAATCAATAAAGCCACAACCATGGCCATCAGTGCTAGGTTCAAAAAACTCATGACCGTTGCCTCTGCTTGAGATGGTGAACCTCGTACCAACCGTCTTCGTGATATTTCAAAACAGTGGTTTTAGGTGTAAAAGTAATCAGGAAAATATCCAGAAAGATCAATCCGGGTGAACGACGACCTTGCACCCGTTCCATCACGATTTCTTCTTCGGTGTGGGGCACGAGGATGAGCTGAATAGCTTCTTTATAGGCTTGAGGAATCGCCAAAACGATTTTTCCCAGTGCCCAAAATAGCTCCTTCAGGCGGGTGTGGGAGGTAGACGTGCGGGGCAATAGCAGGGCAATGCTAATGCCAATGAGGATATTCGCCACGCTAAAATTGGCCGTGAGCAAAAACCAAATCACCAATCGCAAGATAATATCGCCCATTATGCCAAGGCTATCCAAAACAGCAGAATTAAATTCAACCCCATAAACCCAATCAGATGATCAAATTGCTCCAACAGTCTGGGCAGTTTGATCGCAAGGTGACGAAAAATTGCCCAATAGGCTACCCAACCCAATCCAATGATAGCAAGGGGTTTAACGATATTGTCCCAGCTATAGGCGTCGTAGTAGACCACATTGGCGGCAAATAGCCCCCCCACTAACAGCAGCATTGCTATCCAAAAACCAGGCTGAAGCGCTGGACGAGCCTCGATTGGCTGCGATTGATGGGGTAGAAAGATAAATTTTGCAAAGGAAATGGCCGTTCCCAGGGCGGCAAGGTTCATGCCGATCACCTGCCAAGGCCGTAGATTTTCCATCGTCAATATCTTTGCCCCATAGCCCGACAGCAGGGGAAATCCCGAAATCGAAAAACTGGCGATCGCCAAGGCTATCCAAATCGGCGTGGACAACGGTATCTGCTGCAGTTCCTTGAGATTGCGGCTGGGTAAGGTACCCACGATCAGAAATAGGGCTGCTTTTACCAAGCCATGGGTGAGGGCATAAAAGCCACCTACCTCCGGTGCAGCCAAAATAAAGCCCAACTGAGAAACCGTATGAAATGCCAGCATGCGCTTGGCGTCTTTTTCAAATACGGCATAGCCCACTCCCAGCACCGCCGTTCCCACGCCAAAAAACCGCACTATGGGATCGATCTCTTCTAGCAGCAGAGCGCAGCGCACCATCGGCAACACTCCGGCCTTAACCACAATGCCTGACATCAGGGCAGATACGGGAGAATCGGATTCGGAGTGGGTCAGGGGGAGCCATAGCCCCGATACAAAAATGCCGCCCTTGACTAACAACCCCAAAAAGATTAAGGCGATCGCCTCAGTGGGTGCCCCCCGCAGCCCCGAAAAATCAAAAGAGTGATGGGTTTGATACACCAACACTGCACCGACGAGATAAAACAGCATCGCCACATTGCTGACAAACAGATAGCGTAGCCCCACCCAAATGGAGCGATCGCTGCGGGGATAGGCAATCAGCAAAAATGTGGCAATGCTGATCACCTCTAATGCCACGTATAGGCTGATAAAATCAGAACAGGCAAAGGATGCATTGACACTGCCGTGCAAAATCAGAGTTTGGGCGTAGAAAAACGGCGTTTTAGCGCTGCTCCAGCAGTAAAAAATCACTGCCGCCGTCACTAAACCATTCGTGAGAATAAAGAATCCCGCCAATGGGTCGAGAACTAAACTCACCCCAAAGTGATCGAGTAGTTGTAGCGTCAGGGGAGCCGGAGCGAGAAATAATTTCGCGGCATAGGCCACGGACGCTAAGGCACCCACCAGCGCCAACGGGCGAGCGAATCGAGGCAGCAAATATATCAGGAATCCTACCAAAAAGGGTAAGGCAATCCAGATCAGCGTTAGCGTAGTTTGGGTGATCATGGGGTGTTGCCCTTTTCAATTTCGTGGGTTTCCAAGGTTGGGTTATCCCGCGCTAGTTTCATCACCCCCACCAGCATCAGGGCCTGGATCGAAAGGCCAATGACGATCGCTGTCAAAATGACGGCCTGGGGCACCGGGTCGGCATAGGCAACGGGGCGATCCCCCACAATGGGACTAAACAGCCCCTCGCGGGCTGCCACAAGGACGTAATAGGCAATCACCCCCGTACTCATTACATCCATAGAGATGATCTTCATGACCAAATTTTTTTTCAGGATAATGCCGAAAAATCCCAACAAGATCGTGGCAAAGACAAAGGCCTCTAACACAGCGATGATTCCTCATGGTTGAAGGCAGGTTTGAAACCGGGCACTGACACAGTGGGGTCGCGCTGTACCCTGCTATGACCGCCATCCCAGCCGCAGGCAGGAGTCTCGAGCCTTGGCAATGGTTAAAGCAACCTCATACTTTCAGATTACGCTAATCTGGATTGGTTTTAGCCGTGAGGAACAGATTTTTCCATAGATATTTCTCTATTCCTATCACTAGCCCTGTCCAGGGGTTCCATCGTCATCCCCCAGAAGGTCGGCTCGTGCTAACGGCAGAGTCGCTTCTGCATCTAATGGAAATCGTTTGCGGCAAGCAAAAAATCCCAACTATAGCTAGCGCTACCGGTGATTGAAACAGATGAAGGCTATTCATTTCTGTACTCAAAAACTGGCCTCTTGCCTATGGCCAGTAGTGCCAACAGGGATGTGAATTTTAGCCTTAAT
>JAIXUR010000472.1 GCA_027483425.1 Cyanobacteriota bacterium
AATACCCATGCCTATGCTTAGCATGTTATACCCTATCGGAGGTTTCCGGGAAAAGGTGGGTGCTGAGCGGCAGAACCGCCTACCCTAGGGCGATTGAGCATGTCAAGCTGGCCCCTGTGGTATAGGGTTAAAGCAGACCCTGTACCCCCTAGAGTTTGGCGTGATTAATTCTTCTTCTTCGGCTGTGCCCAATGGCCTGATCGCCCATCGCCAGCAGTTCCCGGCCCTGGCGGGTAAGCAATATTTTAACTACGGGGGCCAGGGGCCCATGGCCCAAACCACTCTAGAGGCCATTTCCCAGGCCCACCAGTACCTGCAGCAGCTAGGGCCGTTTTCGGGGGCCGCCAACCAGTGGGTGACGGCTGAGATGGCGCTGACCCGAGGGGCGATCGCCGCTGAACTGGGCACCACCGCCGACACGATTACCCTGACTGAAGACGTCACCGTGGGCTGCAACATTCCCCTCTGGGGCATTCCCTGGCAAGCCGGGGATCACATTTTGCTCTCAGACTGCGAACACCCTGGCATCGTGGCCACGGTGCAGGAAATCTGCCGCCGCTTTGGGGCGGTCTACAGCGTTTGTCCGCTGTTTGAGACGGTCAACGGCGGTGACCCAGGGGCGGTGGTGACCCAGCACCTGCAACCCAACACCCGATTACTGGTGATTAGCCATATTCTTTGGAATACGGGCCAGGTGCTGCCCTTGCAGACCATGGTCGAGGCGTGCCGCGATCGCCCTCGGCCCGTTCTCACGCTAGTGGATGCGGCCCAATCGGTAGGTTCCCTGCCGCTGGATTTACCCGCCTTGGGCATCGACTTCTACGCCTTTACCGGCCACAAGTGGTGGTGTGGCCCGGCGGGGCTAGGGGGGCTCTACATGCGCCCAGAGGCGATGGAGTACCTTGCACCCACGTTCATTGGCTGGCGCAGTATCACCACCGATGCAGCGGCCAATCCTACCGGCTGGAAGCCCAACGGTCAGCGGTTTGAAGTGGCGACTTCTAACTATCCACTGCTGGCGGGGTTGCGGGCGGCGATCGCCCACCAGACCGAGGTTGGCACTGTCCTCCAGCGCTACCAGCGCCTGGTCGAACTCAGCCAGCGCCTGTGGTCCCAGCTTCAGAATTCGCCTCAAATTCGCCCTGTGCGGCAGACTCCGCCCGACTCCGGCCTGGTCTCATTCTGGGTCCTCGACCATGGAGAACCTTCACCCCATTGGCATAAGCGACTGGTGGATCAGCTAGAAACCCAGGGAATCTATCTGCGCACCCTCCAAGCCCCTAACTGCGTCCGCGCCTGTACCCACTACCTGACTCTGGAATCGGAGATAGACGAGTTGGTCGCGGCCATTGGGACCATCTTGAACCAGGAGCTTGGGTAGGTTGTCAGTTGCTTCGTCGGTTGTTTGACGGGATCTACGGCCGCCCAGGGGCTAATCGAATGGCTAATCGAATGAATGGGTGTACTGTTCAAGCCGCCGCTCAGACCCGCTAAAATTGATGGGTTGGTTTGTACTTTTGTATCCCGTTTGCATGATCGCTCCAGGTTCTGTTGATTTTCTCGATCACTACGACGTGGTGGTGGTGGGTGCCGGCCACTCGGGCTGTGAGGCGGCCTTGGCCTCGGCGCGCCTGGGCTGCCGCACGCTGATGATGACCCTCAACCTGGACAAAATTGCCTGGCAGCCCTGCAATCCCGCCGTGGGCGGCCCTGCCAAATCTCAGCTTACCCATGAGGTCGATGCCCTGGGGGGCGAAATTGGCAAAATGGCCGATCGCACCTATCTGCAAAAGCGCGTGCTCAACAGTTCTCGCGGGCCAGCGGTGTGGGCGTTGCGGGCCCAAACCGACAAGCGCGAATACGCCGCCGTGATGAAAACCATCGTTGAAAACCAGGAGAACCTGGTGATTCGCGAGGGCATGGTGACTGACCTGGTGCTCGGCCCCAACGACGAAGTGGTGGGGGTCGCCACCTACTTTGGCGTCGCCTTCACGTGTAAAGCGGTCATTCTCACCACCGGCACCTTTCTCGGCGGCACGATCTGGATTGGCGATAAATCGATGGCGGCCGGACGAGCCGGTGAGTTTGCCGCCACGGGCCTCACGGACACCCTCAACCGGCTTGGTTTTGAAACGGGTCGCCTCAAAACCGGTACCCCGGCTCGAGTCGATCGCCGCTCGATCAACTTTGACGCCCTCGAACCCCAGCCGGGCGATCAGGATGTGCGCTGGTTTAGCTTTGACCCCGACCTGTGGGTAGAGCGGGAGCAAATGCCCTGCCACCTGACCCGCACCACCGCCGCTACCCACCAGCTGATTCGAGACAATCTGCACCTGTCGCCCATCTACGGCGGCTGGGTCGACTCCAAAGGCCCCCGCTACTGCCCCAGCATTGAGGACAAGATTGTCCGTTTTGCCGACAAAGACAGTCACCAGATTTTTCTAGAACCGGAAGGGCGGACTAGTCCCGAAATCTACGTCCAGGGGTTTTCCACTGGGCTACCCGAACAGCTGCAGCTGGCCATGCTGCGCACCCTGCCGGGGCTAGAGCACTGCGCCATGCTGCGCCCGGCCTACGCGGTGGAATACGACTATCTGCCCGCTACCCAGTGCTACCCCACCCTGATGACCAAGCGGGTGCCGGGGCTGTTTTGCGCGGGACAGGTCAACGGTACCACCGGCTATGAAGAGGCCGCAGCCCAGGGCTTGGTGGCCGGGGTCAACGCGGCCCGGCTGGTGCAGGGCCAGGAGATGCTGGTGTTTCCCCGCGAGCACAGCTACATCGGCACCCTGCTCGATGACCTCTGCACCAAGGATCTGCGGGAGCCCTACCGGATGCTCACCTCCCGGTCTGAATACCGGCTGCTGCTGCGATCGGACAATGCGGATCAGCGCCTGACCCCTCTGGGTCGGGATATCGGGTTGATTGGCGATCGCCGCTGGGAGCTGTTTACCCGCAAGTGCAACCACATCGCCGCCGAAAAAGAGCGCCTCCACACCACCCGGGTGAAGGAGCACGATGACCTGGGCCAGCGCATCGCCACCGATACTGACCAGCGCATCAAAGGATCCATTACCCTGGCCGATCTCCTGCGCCGCCCGGGGTTCCACGTTGTCGATTTAGAACGCTATGGCTTAGGCAATCCAGATCTAATTCGCGAAGAAAAAGAGGGCGCTGAAATCGACATTAAATACTCGGGCTATATCCAGCGGCAGCAAAGCCAGATCGACCAGGTGGCTAAAAACACCCATCGCAAGCTGTCTGAGTCGCTCGATTACATGGCGATCGACACGCTGTCTAAGGAGGCAAGGGAAAAGCTGACTCAGGTCAAGCCCCTGACCATTGGCCAGGCGTCGCGCATCGGCGGCGTTAACCCCGCCGATGTCAATGCGCTGCTGGTATACCTGGAGATTCAGGCCCGGCAGGGCAAGAGCGGGCAACCGGTGGGAGCCACAGCCTAGGCGGTTGCTTCATTCCTGCCACAATTCGCTAAGATGGTAGAACTCAGGTCTTCGGGCTTGGGTTCCTTTAGCAGAAATGTTTTGGGAGGTGGGCCGAGGCCCACTTTTTTATTGGCATTATTTCAAACGTTAGATGGTACATCCCCTCATTCCCCAAGTGCTTGAGTTGGCGGCCCCCGTTGCCGAACAGCTGGGGCTAGAAGTGGTGGAAGCGGTTTTCCAGACCAACCAGTCTCCCCCGGTGCTGCGCATTGACGTGCGCAGCCTTGAGAACGAAGACACCGGCCTGGATGACTGCGCCAGAATGAGCGAGGCCTTCGAAGCCGTCCTCGACACCACCGACATCATCCCCGATGCCTATGTGCTGGAGGTGTCGAGCCCTGGGGTGTCGCCTGCCCTGGAGACCGATCGCGACTTTGTAGTGTTTAAAGGGTTCATGGTGGAGGTCAATCTGTCTGACCCCCATAAAGATAAACGGCACTGGGTTGGCCAGCTAGTGCGACGAGACGATGCCGCCGTGGTGCTCAGTCAAAAGGGCAAGACCATCGCTATTCCTCGAGATTTGGTGGTGATGGTGCAGCTGAGCGACCAAAGCCCCGATTAGCGCCCTCAGTCTTGAGTTTTTGTTAAGTTTTTCCGTCTGAAGGTGAGTGATTATGTCCCTAGTTAGTCTGCCAAATTTGCAGGAAATGATTGATGTCATTAGCCGTGAGCGCAATTTGCCCAAGCACGCGGTCGAAAATGCCCTGCGGGAGGCGCTGCTAAAGGGGTACGAGCGCTACCGCCGCACCCGCGAAATCGACACCCACTTCGACGAAGAATATTTCGATAACTTCGACATCGAGCTGGATGTCGACGACTACGACGATCAGGGGTTTCGGGTGCTGGCCACCAAGACCATTGTCGATGAAGTTACCAGCCAGGACCACGAAATTGCCTTGGCCGAGGTGCGTGAAGTGGCCCCCGAAGCCCAGGGAGGCGACACCGTGGTGCTTGACGTCACCCCTGACCAGCGTGACTTTGGCCGGATGGCGGCGATTCAAACTAAGCAGGTGCTGGCCCAAAAACTGCGGGATCAGCAGCGCAAGCTGGTGCAGGAAGAATTTCAGGATCTGGAGGGCAGCATTCTCTCGGCTCGGGTGCTGCGGTTTGAGCGCCAGTCGGTGATCATGGCCGTCAGCAGCGGTGTAGGCCAGTCCGAGGTGGAGGCCGAGCTTCTGAAACGCGACCAACTGCCCAATGACAATTACCGGGCCAACGCCACCTTCCGAGTGGCCCTCAAGAAGGTTTCTGAAGGCTCCCATCGGGGGCCACAGCTGCTGGTGTCCCGAGCCGATGCCGCGCTGGTGGTCGAGCTATTCACCAACGAAGTCCCCGAAATTGAAGACGAAATCGTCCGCATTGTAGCCGTAGCGAGGGAGGCGAATCCCCCCTCGCGATCCGTTGGCCCCCGCACCAAAATTGCGGTAGATACCCTCGAGCGCGATGTCGATCCCGTCGGGGCCTGTATCGGGGCTCGGGGATCGCGCATTCAGGTGGTGGTCAATGAGCTGCGGGGCGAAAAAATTGATGTGATTCGCTGGTCACCCGACCCCGCGACCTATATCTCCAATGCCCTCAGCCCAGCCCGAGTCGATGAGGTGCGCCTCATTAGTCCCGACGATCGCCAGGCCCATGTGCTGGTACCCGAAGATCAGCTCAGCCTGGCCATTGGCAAGGAGGGGCAGAATGTTCGCCTAGCAGCCCGTCTCACCGGCTGGAAGATCGACATTAAGGACTCGGGCAAGTACGACTACGACGCCGAAGATCGCAAGATCGCCGAGCTGATGGCGGCCCGAGAAGCGGCGGCCCGAGAAGCGGAAGAACTGGCGGCGGAGGAAGCCGAGGCCGAGGTCTGGAAGGCCGCAGCGTTGGCAGAACGAGCAGCGGCGATCGCGGCCGCGGCGGCAGAGCTAGAAGCCAGTGAGCTAGAAGCCAGTGAGCTAGAGACCGCTCCGGAGGCAGATAGCGATGCGGATAGCGATATAGACGCTGCCGCTGACTCCCCTGAGCCGGTGGCAGAGGCCTCTGAAATCTCCCTAGGGGAAGAGCCCCAGCCCTTGGCAGACGAGGAAGAATAGCCGGAGTCAGCCATTATGCAACCCAACTATCGGCGCTGTGTGAGCTGTCGGCGGATCGCTCCCAAGGCCGAGTTTTGGCGGGTGGTGAGGGTTTATCCCGATCGCGCCGTCAGCCTGGGTGAAGTTATGGGACGATCGGCCTACCTGTGTCCCCAGGCCGACTGCCTGCGCCAGGCCCAAAAGAAAGGTCGCCTGGGGCGTGCCCTCAAGGCCAATGTGCCAGAGGACATTTACCAGCAGCTTTGGCAACGGCTGGAGGGGGCGACAGCAACGGCCGCGATCGCCGACCAGTGACTTCAGTGCTTGGGGCGATCGCGTCGCCACCCCAGTCACTGGGGCTAAACCCCTCCAGATCCTAGAAAAATTGTGTATTTAGAGACATAAACCAAAAATTTTTGCAAATGAATCATTTCTAGGGTCACTCCCTCTGCGATTCTGTTCATTGGGGAAGCAACTGATTACACTCATAGTATGGGTATCTGACTGGCGGCCTGGCCGTCGGTAAACTTGCTGAGTACCCCATGCCCACCTGGCCTTGGTTTACAATGCCATGTTAGGGCTAACGTCTTATCCGTCAGAATGGTTTGATGTCGTTTTGTTGGACGAAGCAGGTTGGTATGTAACACAAGCTTGACTAGCGTAGGGAGATGTGGATGAACGGCAAAGTGAGAATTTACGAGTTATCAAAGGAATTGGATTTGGATAACAAGGACATCTTGGCGATCGCGAGTCGCCTCGACATTGCCGTGAAGAGTCACAGCAGCACCATCGCTGAGTCAGAAGCCGACCAAATTCGGGCCGAAGCCCGTCAGTCTCGCAGCAACGGCAGCGGCCCTAACCGGCCCGATCGCCCCCGCCCCCCCGCACCGATTAAAAACGGTGCTCGGCCCGAGCGGAAGCAGCAGATTTTAGAAATTCGTCGCCACCGGGTAACTCCCAAGGCCGACTCAGCAGCTGATGCCCCTGGCCCGGTCGCCCCTAGCCCAGTCGCTCCTGGCCCGGTCGCCCCTAGCCCGGTCGCTCCAGCAGCTCAATTCAAGCCCGTACGCCCCCCTAGCACCGACAGTTTATCCAAGCCGCCGAGCCGCCCTGGGGTTGCTCCCAGTGGCGATCAGTCGAGTGTTCAGGCCCCCGAAGCCGCCGCCAGTCGCCCGGTTGATGAGGTCGTGGCCAGCCCGGTTGAAGCGCCGGAGCGCCCGGTAGTCGCTCCGGTCAAGCCCCGCTCCGAGCTCATGGAACCGGTAGCTCGCGCTAGATCTGACGGTGATGATCGGAATGACGCGATCGCCGACGCCCCCCGTCCTCCCCGTCCCGTCATTCGGCGACCTGAAAGCCGTTCACGGGAGGGTCGTGCGCCCGAGGGACGAGTGGCCGATGGCAGTGGAGCCCCACGGCCCACTATTCCCATCCGCGAAATTGACGCCGATGAAGATGTGACTCGGCTGAAGCCCAAGCCCAAACTGCGTCGGCCCAATGCCGATGCCGAAACGGTTAGAGCCGAAACGGCTAGAGCCGATAAGCCCGCTGGCGGAGATTCGATCTCCGTGCTGGGAGTAGGCCTCGATGACTCTGGCTCACGCCGTCCCTCGCCGCCGCGCCATAAGCGCGAAGAGCGCGAAGACGAAGACGATGATCAGAAAATGCGGGAGAAAGCCAGCAAGGTTGGCAAGACCAAACGTCGTGGCCAGGGTGTGCTGGGCGAAGACGAGGATGATCTGGATGTGCTGGTCGACGAACTTGAGGACGGCGACGAGCAGGCATCAGATGCGCAAAACCTGAGCATCTCGCTGGCCCGTCCACCCAAGCCCAAGGGCATGGGTGGGGGCAAGCCATCGTCTCCTACGATGAAGGGCCACAAGCCTCAGCACCGCGACAGCAGTGGGGGTGGACGATCCCGCCGTGGTCGCCGGGAGGCCCAGCCTGTCCAAGAGCGTCCAGAGCTGATTGTGCTCTCAGAGGGGCTCACCGTCCACGAGCTCGCCGAGCAAATCAATGTGCCAGAAACAGAGCTGATTAAGTCTCTGTTCTTCAAGGGCATTGCCGCTAACATCAACCAGACCCTAGACATCGAAACCGCCAAGATGGTGGCCGAAGAGTTTGAAGTGATGGTCGAAACCAGCGAAGTCGAGTCGGAGGCCAAGAAGGTCACCGAAATGCTCGATGAAGCTGACCTTGACAAGCTTCAGCGGCGGCCTCCGGTGGTCACAATCATGGGTCACGTTGACCACGGTAAAACCACCCTGCTCGACTCTATCCGCAAAACTAAGGTGGCCCAGGGTGAAGCGGGGGGAATTACCCAGCACATTGGGGCTTACCACGTCGATGTCGAGCACGACGGTGTCTCTCACCAAATTGTCTTCCTAGACACCCCAGGTCACGAGGCCTTTACCGCCATGCGGGCTCGGGGTACTCGGGTAACCGACATTGCCATTCTGGTGGTGGCGGCAGACGACGGGGTGCGGCCCCAGACCATTGAGGCCATCAGCCACGCCAAGGCGGCAGAGGTGCCTTTAATTGTCGCGATCAACAAGGTTGATAAAGAAACCGCCAACCCCGATCGCGTCAAGCAAGAACTGATGGAGCATGGTCTAGTGGCTGAAGAGTGGGGCGGCGACACCATTATGGTGCCGGTTAGCGCCCTCTCCGGGGATAACCTCGATAGCCTGCTAGAGATGATTGTGCTTGTGGCCGAAGTAGGCGACCTGCAGGCTAACCCCGACCGCCTGGCTCGCGGTACTGTCATTGAAGCCAACCTGGATAAGGCCCGTGGTCCGGTGGCTACCCTGCTGGTGCAGAACGGCACCCTCCGGGTGGGCGACTCCCTGGTGGCTGGCCCCATTTTGGGCAAAGTCAAGGCCATGCTCGACGACCGTCTGAAGCGGGTTCAGGTGGCTGGGCCGTCCTATGCCGTTGAGGTGCTTGGGCTCAATGATGTCCCCGCCGCCGGAGATGAGTTTGAGGTCTACCCCGACGAGAAAACCGCTCGCGCTGTGGCCGATCGGCGCATGCTCGATCAACGCCAGTCCCGACTGCAGCAGTCCATGGCTTCTCGCCGGGTGACGCTCAACACGATTTCAGCCCAGGTGCAGGAGGGTGATCTCAAAGATCTCAACCTGTTGCTGAAGGCCGACGTGCAGGGTTCCATCGAGGCGATTTTGGCCGCACTCCAGCAGTTGCCCCAAAACGAGGTACAGATTCGGGTTCTGCTGGCCGCCCCAGGCGAAATCAGCGAAACCGATGTAGATCTAGCGGCGGCCAGTGGGGCCGTTATCGTGGGCTTCAACACCACCCTAGCTCCGGGGGCGCGGCAGTCTGCCGATCGCCAGGGGGTAGATGTGCGTGACTACGAAGTGATCTACAACCTGCTCGACGATATTCAGGGGGCCATGGAAGGCCTGCTCGACCCAGAAATGGTCGAAGAACCCCTGGGTCAGGTGGAAGTACGCGCGGTGTTCCCGGTGCGCAAGGGTGCTGTGGCAGGCTGCTACGTGCTCTCGGGCAAAGTGACCCGCAACTGCAACCTGCGCGTGGTGAGGAACAGCGAGGTGGTCTACACTGGCAAGCTCGATTCCCTGAAGCGGATGAAAGAAGACGCCAAAGATGTGGCGACCGGGTTTGAGTGCGGTATCGGCATCGATAACTTCAGCGACTGGAAGGAGGGCGATATCATTGACGCCTTCAAGATGGTCACGAAGCGCCGCACCCTGGCCATGACCTAGGAACAGCCCCCTTAGGGTGTAACCGGGGGCTCACTGAGGTGGAATGTAGCAAGCAACGGAGGCAACCATGAAACCCTGGCGCTGTGATCCATACCTGTGGGTACACCTGGCCGGATTAGCCACCGTGCCCCTGTGGATTGACCTATGCTTGCTGGGGCTGGCGGTGGGAAATCCTACCTGGCCGGGTCTAGAACTGGGTTTCATCGTTGCGGTGGGGGTGCTGCCGGTGCTGGTGATGCAGCTGCGGCGTCCCTTCTATATTTTCAGTCTGCCGGGGTTAGCCCTGCGACCCAGGGCCCTGGCGGAGGATCAGCGCCGTCTGCTGACTCAATTTCGACGGTGGCGGGTGCGCCTGGGGGCATTGCTGATACCCGTGCCTCTGGTCTGGGCATTGGTCAAGCTCTATCCCCTGGCGTTTTTGGCCCACGATATCACCCCCTTTGGCGATTGGGGGCGGTGGGGCGGAGTCGCGATCGCCGCCCTGGGCTTTTTCCTGGCCAATCTGTTTTTGCAGGTGCCGGTGGCGGTGCTGCAGGTACTAGCTACCCCGGATCGACGGATGCAGCAGGTCCTGCCCTATGCTGTCGACCAAATCGCGGCTGATTTCACCCTGCTTGGGTTACCCGTGGGCAAAATTTTGCCTGCCATCGCGTTTCCAGAGGCAGGTTTCCCAGCATCCCCTGCCCCTAAGTCGGTGGCAGAGGGCTTGCCCCAGGCAGAGCCCCGCCATCACAGGATCACAGTTCAACCCGTGCAGCCCACTGGGAAGGCCGTAGTTCTTGACGACAAGCCAGCCCTAGACGATGGGGCCCACGCCCATGGATCTACGATCGCGGTTCCCGCAGCCATAGATATCTCGGTGGGCAATCCCAGGGTAGACGCCCACGATGCCGCCTACCCTGGGATTGCCCACCACCTGGAAGAAAATGACCTAGCAGAGCTTGATCCAGAGGGTGACGATCAAGTCGGTAGTCACCTGGGGGATGACGTTGTCCAACCCCATCCAGAGATGGACGAGTCAGCCATGGCCCAGGCCTTGATCCCCGATGGCGCGATCGCCCCAGAGTATCCTGCCACGGCCTGCGGGGAAGCGGTACCCATGCCCACAGCAGAGGTGCCTGGGATGCCGGTTGATGCGTTCACTCAGAACATCTAGGGGTACATCGCTTCATCCATAGATTTTTATAAATCTTATAGACTGTGGTTTTTGTCACAATAGCGATGGTTAGGTTGCGCTATGGTGTACGAGTAGTCATTCACTGCTCCAGGGCTTTCTCTCGACTCGACTAGCGCTCGGGCAGGCCTGATTCTTGGAATGACGCGGGACTTAAGGCTTATTTGAGATTTCTTCGAGGCAGCTATGGCCGTAACTCGCTCTGCAAAATCCACACAGCTTTCTGACCACGCTCGCATTTGGTTCAGTCTCAAGTCTGCCATTGCCAGTAGTTCTGGCTTTAACAGCTGGAAGGGAGAACTGCCCCTGGCTGAGGCTGAGGCGGCCCCCCTCGATCAACTCGTTCGCCGTTACCTGCGCGAAACCCTGGAAACCCTAGCTTACTAGGTCATTTTTCTACAAAATAATGCGTGGGTTAGGCAGACAGTGGTTTGCTCAATCCACGCATTGTCTTTGAATGCGGGATGTTCTAGGGTGGCAATCCTTCTGGAACATCGGTACAGAAACCCGGTTTCTCGGCCAGCAGGTCGGTCGTGCCGTTAGTGTAGGGGCGAGGAAGCCGGGGATTTTGACCCTACTGTACCGGCGCTCTAGACGTTGTAATACTGTCGATACCAGTCTATAAATCGCTCCATTCCCACCTCGATGGGGGTGCTTGGGGTAAACCCCACATCGGCCATCAGACCGCTGACATCGGCATAGGTGGCCACCACATCCCCTGGCTGCATCGGTCCTAGAACGATCTCCGCAGGCTTGTCTAGGGCCGATTCAATGACCTGGATGAAGCGCAACAACTCGACCGGTTGGTGGTTGCCAATGTTATAGATCTTGTAGGGAGCCTGGGTATCACTCTCGGGGTTGGTGCTGGGCAGGGGTGGTTTAACCATGACGCGCACGACCCCCTCTACCACGTCATCAATGTAGGTGAAGTCGCGCTGCATGCGGCCCTGGTTGTAGACCTGAATGGGGCGATCGCCCAATATGGCCTCCACAAACTTGAAGTAAGCCATGTCGGGCCTGCCCCAGGGGCCGTACACCGTAAAAAACCGCAGCCCCGTCGTGGGAATTTGGTAGAGGCTGCTGTAGGCGTGGGCCATGAGCTCGTTGGCCTTTTTAGTGGCCGCGTAGAGCGATACCGGGTGATCAACGCGGTCGTCCACCGAAAACGGCACCTTGCGATTGGCCCCATAGACCGAGCTAGACGAGGCAAACACCAAGTGCTCGACCCCCATGAGGTGGCAGCCCTCGAGCAAATTCAAAAAGCCCGACAGATTACTGTCGGCGTAGGCGAAGGGGTTTTCGAGGGAATACCGTACCCCTGCCTGGGCCGCCAGGTGAACCACGTACTGAAAATGATGGTTGCGAAACAGGGTGAGCATACCCTCGCGATCGAACAGATCGAGTTGCTCAAAGGTAAAACCGTCGTAGGGTTGGAGTTGAGCCAGGCGATCGCGCTTCAACCCCACGTCGTAGTAATCGTTGAGGTTGTCGATGCCGTAAACCGCCAAGCCGCTGTCTAACAGCCGACGAGCAACAAAATAGCCCACAAACCCCGCGGCCCCGGTGACCAGTACGGCGATGGCCCTACCTCCTAATCTACGTGAATGCTGGTCTGGATCTGTACTAGGAATGGGCCCTGTCACCCCAAAAATCTTAAGTCTTTATGTCTAATTTTGCCTCCGGTGGCTCCGTCGAGCAGTCATTGCCGCCATCGGTGCTAGGATCAAGCCAAAGTAACACAGAAGAATGGCAAGAGAGAAGGACGTAGTCGTACATGCAAGAATTTGAAAAAACAATATCCTTTGGTGGTCGCGATATTCACCTGAGGGGTGGGCTGCTGGCTCCCCAAGCAGGGGGCGCTGTGCTAGTACAATCGGGCGAAACGACGGTTCTGGTGACCGCTACTCGCTCAACCGGTCGCCAGGGCATCGACTTTTTGCCCCTGCTGGTAGATTACGAAGAGCGCCTCTACGCAGCTGGGCGCATTCCCGGTGGTTTTTTACGGCGGGAGGGTCGCCCCCCGGAGCGAGCTACGCTCATTTGTCGTCTCATTGATCGTCCTATGCGGCCTCTGTTTCCCCAGTGGCTGCGTGACGACATTCAAATTGTGGCCACGACCCTGTCTATGGATGAGCAGGTACCCCCCGATGTGCTAGCCGCCACCGGGGCTTCGATCGCCGTGCTGCTGGCCAAGATCCCCTTCTATGGCCCCATGGCGGCCGTGCGCGTGGGCCTGGTGGGCGACGACTTTATCATTAACCCCACCTACAAAGAAGTCGAAACCGGCGATTTAGACCTGGTGGTGGCGGGTTCTCCGGATGGGGTGATCATGGTTGAGGCCGGGGCTAACCAGCTCCCCGAGGCCGATATCATTGAGGCCATTGACTTTGGCTACGAGGTCGTACAAGACCTGATTAAAGCTCAGCTAGAGTTGATTAAAGAGCTGGGTATTGAGGTCGTCACGGAGATCGAGCCAGAGGCCGACCCCACCCTCGAAACCTTTGTGGTCGAGCAAACCACCGCCGCCGTCAAAGATGTGCTGAAGCAGTTTGAGCTCTCTAAGCCCGATCGCGACATCAAGCTGGACGCGATCAAAGATGAGTTGACCGCCACCATTGAAACCCTCGCCGACGACCACCCCGCCAAGCTGGCGGTGGCCGCTAACGGCAAAGCCCTAGGTACCACCTACAAAGCGGTGACCAAAAAGATGATGCGGCAACAGATCATCAGCGATAACGTGCGGGTCGATGGCCGCAAACTCGACGAAGTGCGTCCCATTTCCTGCCGGGTCGGCCTGCTGCCCAAGCGGGTGCATGGCACCGGGCTGTTTCAGCGGGGGCTGACCCAGGTGCTGTCGGTGGCGACCCTAGGCACCCCTGGCGATGCCCAAATGATGGATGATCTCCATCCTGACAATGACAAGCGCTACCTGCACCACTACAACTTCCCCCCCTACTCGGTGGGTGAGACTCGGCCCATGCGATCGCCTGGTCGCCGCGAGATTGGCCACGGTGCCCTAGCGGAGCGGGCGCTGGTGCCAGTCCTCCCCTCCAAGGAAGAGTTCCCCTACGTGATTCGGGTCGTGTCGGAGATTCTCTCCTCCAATGGCTCAACCTCCATGGGGTCAGTCTGCGGCTCTACCCTGTCCTTAATGGACGCTGGGGTGCCGATTACAAAACCCGTTAGCGGCGCCGCCATGGGCCTGATTAAAGAAGGCGATGAGGTGCGCATCCTTACGGACATTCAGGGCATTGAAGACTTTTTGGGCGACATGGACTTCAAAGTCGCCGGTACCGATACCGGCATCACCGCCCTGCAAATGGATATGAAAATCACCGGGCTGCCCCTGCAGGTGATTGCCGATGCCATCAACCAGGCCAAGCCTGCCCGGCTGCATATTCTCGATAAAATGCTGGCCGCCATCGACAAGCCCCGCACGGAGCTGTCGCCCTACGCCCCTCGCCTCATCAGCTTCAAGATCGACCCTGAGATGATTGGCATGGTGATTGGTCCTGGCGGTAAGAAGATCAAGGCGATCACCGAACAAACCGGCGCCAAAGTCGACATTAACGACGACGGCACCGTCACCGTCTCGGCGATCGAAGGAGAAAAGGCACTCCAGGCCAAAGCGCTGATCGAATCCATTGTCTTCAAACCCGCCGCTGGCGACGTGTTTGCGGGCAAGGTGACCCGCGTTATTCCAATCGGGGCCTTTGTGGAGTTTATGCCTGGCCAAGAAGGCATGGTTCATATTTCACAGCTGGCCGACTACCGAGTCGCCAAGGTCGAAGATGAAGTTAACGTCGGCGATGAGGTGATTATCAAAGTGCGTGAAATTGATGGTCGCGGTCGCATCAACCTAACCCGTCTCAACATCCACCCCGACGAGGCCGCAGCGGCCCGTGAAGCGGCGGCGCTGCGATAGACGTGGCGCGGTAAAGGGGAGAAGGTAACTGGCGAAGGGGGAAGGGGAGAACGATTTCCCTCCACCCTCCCCTAGGTTCTGGGACCTAGGGGCTCTACTCTCCCCAGGACTAACCCCCGAATCTAACGTTGCACGCTGCAACATTTGATTCGGGGGTTCTTTTCTTAGTAGGATGCAGTGATGCAAGTCTGTATACCTAGCCTCTAACCTCAAAACACCGTGCGAAAAATTGTTATTGCTGGCAACTGGAAAATGTACAAAACCCAGGGCGAAACCCTGGACTTTTTACGCCATTTCCTAGGGCACCTCACCGATACTCCCGACGGACGCGAAGTGGTGCTGTGTTCGCCCTTTACGGCCCTAGGCGTACTGTCTAAAAGCCTGCACGGCTCCAGAATCAAGGTGGGTGCCCAGAACATTCATTGGATGGAGGAAGGTGCCTATACCGGCGAGATCTCAGGGGATATGCTGCGAGAGCTGGGGGTGCGCTACGTGATTGTGGGCCACAGCGAGCGCCGTCAGTACTTTGCCGAGACCAACGAAACCGTTAACCTGCGCCTGCAAGCGGCCCAGAAGTGCGGTCTGACCCCAATTCTCTGTGTGGGTGAAACCAAGCGCCAGCGGGATGCGGGCGAAACCGAGTCGGTCATTACCGCCCAGATTGAAAAGGGCATGGTGGATGTCGACCAAAACAACCTGATTATCGCCTACGAGCCCATTTGGGCCATTGGCACCGGCGATACCTGCGAAGCGGCCGATGCGAACCAGGTGATTGGCGGCATTCGTAAACTGCTGAAAAATCCCGATGTCACCATCCAGTACGGTGGTTCGGTGAAACCGAGCAATGTAGATGAACTGATGGCTCAGCCTGAAATTGATGGGGCGCTGGTGGGCGGGGCTAGCCTAGAGCCCGAGAGCTTTGCCCGCATCGTCAACTTTCAAGTCAAGGGGTAACCATGAATGTACTGGTGGTAGATGTGGGTGGCAGCAACGTGAAAATCTTGGCCACCGGCCAGGCCCAAGCTCGCAAGTTTCCCTCTGGTCCGACCATGACCCCAGAGGCCATGGTTGCCGGAGTGAAGACCCTGGCGGGGGACTGGGCCTACGACGTGGTGGCCATGGGCTACCCAGGGCCAGTGCGCCAGGGCGAGATCGCCCAGGATCCCCATAATCTCTCCCCCGGCTGGGTGAGGTTTGACTTTGAGGCGGCCTTTGGCTGCCCGGTTCGCATGATTAACGATGCGGCGATGCAGGCGCTGGGCAGCTATGAGCGCGGCATTATGCTGTTTCTAGGTCTGGGCACGGGTTTGGGGTCAGCCTTGGTGGTAGAAGGCGTCGTGGTACCCATGGAGCTGGCTCACCTGCCCTACAAAAAAGGAACCTACGAGTATTACCTAGGCAAGCGCGCCCTTGAGCGCCTGGGCAAGAAGAAATGGCGCGAGTACGTGGAGCTCTGTGTTAGCCAACTGATTGCGGCCCTGCAGCTCGATGATGTGGTGCTGGGGGGTGGGCAGGTCAAGGTGCTCAAGGAACTACCCGCTGGCTGCCGGGCTGGCCAGAATAGCAATGCCTTTGCCGGTGGGTTTCGGCTGTGGGAGCCGGGCCGGGAGCACTTTTCTAGGGTGGCCTAGTGGTCTGTCAATTTAGGGAATAGGGTGCCCAGCTACCTGCTCAGCTGGGTTGGGGGCGCACCCCTGGGATGGATTAATGGGCTGGATGTAGCCCTGGTTATAGGTGCTGCCGTCGGGCATGGTGGCGAACTCTAGGCGCGCCCCAGTGAGGTTAGCGTTGGTGAGGTCGGCCTTGTACAGGTCGGCGTAGCGCAGGTCAGCCCCCCGGAGGTCGGCGTTGGCTAAGTTGGCTTCGCGGAGAATGGCACCGTAGAGGCTGGCCTCGGACAGATCGGCCTGGGGGAGTTGGGCTGAGCACAGGGCGGCATCACGCAGCTCGGCCTGGGTCAGGGATGCGTTGGTCAGATCGGCTTTGACCAAGCTAGCGTGGAGCATTTGGGCCTGGCTCAGGTCGGCCTGGGTCAGGATAGCCTGGGAAAGGTCAGCGCCCTGGAGGTTGGCCTGGTGGAGGGTGGCCTGGGTGAGGTTAGCCTTACTGAGGACGGCATTGATGAGTTGGGTACGGGTCAGGTTCGCCTCAGACAGGTCCGCCTCCCGCAGATTTTTACCGTTCCAATCTTGGTCGCTGAGATCGGCAGCGGCCAGATGGCATTGGCGACAGCGCTGGTCCGCTGGCGGCATAGGTGAGGGGCCTGGAGCGACGGCTTCGGTAGCGCCATCTGGGGCGGTTCCCAGACTTTGATAGCGAGTCAGGTGTCCCTGGGCCACCCGCAGGGCGGCGGGGGCGATCGCGGTGAGCAACACCATTAGGCTAATTAAAATGTTCAACCGCATGGTTTGATCCGGATCGGGCCGGTGCAGAAAGGTTGCTTTCTACTACTCAGCCCTGGGGGCCAAAAACCGGAGGGTTTGTGTCAAGTTGAGCCGGGGGCTAACGGTGTTTTTGTGAAGACGATGGAAAGGCGCGGCTAGACCAGGGATAATATCCGTATAAATACGTAGACAAGCCCAAGGATTCATCAAAGTATCACAGAGTTCCATCAGTGAATTCGCAGATTCTTGGTGGTCTTTTGCCTATTCTGAAGGAGATTCCCTAGCGGGTGGTCTGGTTGTCTCAGGTGTAGCTTGTCATGGATGATTCTCCCTTTCGCCGGATTATTTTACCGGCCCTTTTGGCCTCTAGCGCTGGGTTCGCCGCCCTGACCTTGCCCCTGGCCTCTACCCAGGCGGCCCTGGTGTCTCAGCGGTTGCCCCACCCTCTCAACTACTGGGTTGACTCAGCCCTGATGACCAGTCAGCACAAGGAGTTTTCAATTCGCTATATCGGCTTTGCGATTTTATCGAGTGTGTCCATTGGCGTGGGTACAGCCGGGGCTATGCGGCGACGACAGGCGCAGGTGCAGCGACATGAGAGCCTGCTGAGTGAGGTCTTGGCAGAGCACGACGACCCCAGCCCGGCGATCCGGGGCGATGCCGGGACAGATGGTCGCTGGGCGAAGCGCCTCCGGGTCGATGCGGCCCAGGTTGTCCAGAACACCGCGTCCGGCGAGACCGTGGCCCTGGTAGATGCCCTAGACTCAGCCCAAACGGCCCTCGAGCCCCCGACCCTGGACTGGGCGAGTCTGCTATGGTCGACCTCGACGCCCCCTGAAGAGCCTGCCCTGGCCTCGGTGGTGATGTCTACCTCCCTAGAAAGCCACCAGATTTGTCAGATTCTAGGGG
Organism: Cyanobacteriota bacterium; assembly: GCA_027483425.1. GTDB lineage: Bacteria > Cyanobacteriota > Cyanobacteriia > Phormidesmidales > Phormidesmidaceae > Nodosilinea. The sequence continues at coordinate 17,693 of JAIXUR010000472.1, forward strand.
CTGACCAGCAATACTGCCTGGCCCTCAAGATGGGAGACGAGTATTACCGCTTTTACCGTCAGCGCCCCAGCCTCGATCGCACCCAAACCTTGGTGCAGCAGCTGCAACGGCGGGGGCAGCGGGCGATCGCGACCCGTGACGGCAACGGCTACGTGGTTTGGGTCCACCAGCCAGACCCCATCACCCCGTCACACCCTTGGCCCCAGAGCCTAGTCACCCATGGGGTATAAGTGCCCCAGCGGCAACGATCGATCCGTGACTCAACCGACCCATTAACACCCTTGAACAAGACAGAGAGTAAAACAGGCATGGATCTCAAAACACTCGAAAATCTCTGGACAGCCTTTGTGGATGGGGAGAGAGACTTTACCGGCATTGACTTGGCCGGAGCCGATCTGAACCATTGGGGCCTGGCCCGGGTGGACTTTTGGGGCGCTGACTTCAGCGGCGCTAATCTAACCCAGACCAACTTTCGCCGAGCCAATCTCAAAGAAGCCCGCTTTAACAATGCCAACCTGGCGGGGGCCGACCTGCGCTGGGCCGACCTGCGAGAAGCTGTGCTCACCGGAGCTGACCTGGACGAGGCTAGGTTACAAGGAGCCCTGTACAACCCTAAAACCTCTTTCCCCCATGGATTTTGCCCGGCCGAGGCGGGCATGGTTGGGCTGGAACCGGGTGCCACCCTGGCCACCCAAGACCTACGGGAGCGCGACTTGGGTGGGGTCGACCTGAGTGCAGCCGATCTGAGTGGCGCGCTGCTGGTCAACAGCCAACTGTTTGGGGCCGTGCTCAAGAAGGCCAACTTGCTCGGCACCCTACTAGGAGATAGCGACTTGCGCTACGCCGATCTGGGCCAGGCTACCCTGATGTCGGCCGACCTGCGCGGGGCTGACCTACGCCACGCTAACCTGGCTCGAGCCAACTTAATTGGGGCTAATCTGCGCAACTGCCAACTGACGGATGCCCATCTAGACGGGGCGCTGTACTCCGACAATACTCAGTTCCCCCTCGGGTTTGAGGTGCCCACCACGCTCTATCACCTGGCTCCCGGAGTTTCGCTGTGGGGGGCTGACCTCAGCGGTGCCCAGTTGACGGGAGTGGATCTCCGGGGCGCTAATTTGGCTGGGGCCAACCTGATGCACGCCGACCTATGGGGTGCCTGTCTAGCCAATGCTGATCTCAGCGGTGCCAACCTGCTGGGCACAAACCTGCTGGGCACCGACCTGTCTGGGGCCAACCTAAGCCACACAAATCTCATGCAGGCCATCATCGACCCGCAAGGAACCATCGCCACCCTGCGGTCTAACAGCCAGCTCAATTAGGAGATTTGATTTTGGGTAAAAACAACACCCCCATGTAAGGGCGCAGAGCTTACGCCCTCGAAAGGACGCAAAATTCTTCGGTATTTTCGTGGCCAGAATTGCCCTGATTAGGGTCACAGGTATAGGAAACGACCTTGAACCCTACACCCTTTAACCTAGACCCAGACCACAACACCCCAGATCACAACCCCAGATCATAACAACGCCATCTAGCCGCGATCGCCGCCCTATCCTCAGGCCTTAGAGGGTGTTTGAAAAGTCAAAGAGCGTCTCAGGTTATACCTAGGTTGTAGGTTAATGGCATCAAAATTCAGCGGTTTTGCTGTCTCTCAGGGGCAAACTATACCTAGGACAACCC
>JAIXUR010000047.1 GCA_027483425.1 Cyanobacteriota bacterium
AGCCGAACCGCTCACGTCGAGGCCCTGCGGGCACCCCTCCGAGGGAGGGGAAGGGCGGAGGAAGACGCTCATTCTGGAGGCGGAGCCTCCCTCGGGAGCTTCCCAGGCGGAGCCTGGGGACCAGGGGAGCTTGGGGCTTTCCCGACATCTCTTAACCGCTATGGTGTCGCTATACCTAGACGTTTGTTCAGCCCTCGCTCCCCTGGGGCATCGGGCGAATGCTGCGGTAGCGATCCTGGCGAATCCAATCCAGCACCGACTGAATTTCGATCGACTTTTCGCCCAGGGTATTCAGCAGGTGAGAGCCCAGCTCTAGGGCCGCCTCAAACTCGGGCTGCACCACCTCCCTGGCCCCCAGTTGGGTGAGCACATCGATTTCCTCATTGGTGTGCGATCGCGCAATCACATCCAGCCCTGGGGCCTTGGCCAAGGCTCGCTGGAGCACCAGGCGAGTACTGGCGGGGTCGGGCAGGGTAATGGCCAGGGCCTTGGCCGATTCTAGACAGGTCTTCTCTAGCACCAGCTCACTGTCGGCATCGCCATAGACAAAGGGAATTTGCACCAGGGGCGCATGGCGGTTGCGCAGACCCTGCACCGCCGTCTCACTGTTTTCGATCACCAGGACCGGGTAGCCCCGGCTCAGCAACACATTGACCAACACCTGCCCCACCCGGCCATAGCCCGCCACAATCACATGGTCGCGCAGGTCATCGGGTACCGACAGCAGCTTGGGCTCCTCCGCCTGTTTTAGATACCCCTTCAGCATCGGCAGTTCATGGAGCCAGTCCACCACCTTGGGGGCCAGATTAATCCACAGGGGCGTGAGCATCAGCGAAATCGCGATCGTACCCAGCAGCAACGAATAGCGCTGCTCAGAAATCAGCCCCATATCTAACCCCACCAGGGCCAACACAAAGGAAAATTCGCCAATTTGGTTGAGCCCAAAGCTGGTCTTAACCGCCGTTTTGAGGGAATAGCCAAAGGCCAGCACAATCGGCAAAATGACCAGGGCCTTACCCACCATAATCAGGGTAACTAGCTCGAGAATTTTGCCCAGGTCGCCCAGCAGCAGACTGGGGTCAATCAGCATGCCAATGGAGGCAAAAAAGAGGCAGGCAAAGGTGTCTCGCAGGGGCAAAATTTTGCCCAGGGCCTGGTCGGCATAGTCGTTCTCAGAGATCATCAGCCCCGCCACAAAGGCCCCCATGGCAATGGAGAGGCCCAGTTGAGAGGTCACCCAGGCCACCCCCAGGCACAGGGCGACCACCGTCAGCAAAAACAGTTCGCTGCTTTCGGTCGCGGCCACATGCTGAATCAGCGGCGGCACCACCCAGCGCTCCAAGATCACTGCCCCGGCCACAAACAGCAGAAATTTGAGACTCGCCATGGCCAGCGCTGGCCCCAGGGTGTCGGGCTGGTTGAGCACCGGCAATATCGCCAACATTAGGCCCAGGGCAATATCTTGGGTAATCAGCAGACCCAGCATCACCTGGCCGTGGACGGTGGCGGTCTCGCCCCGCTCGGTCAAGGTTTTAAGCACCACCGCCGTGGACGACAGGGACAGCACCAACCCTAAAAAAATGCCCTGCAATACCGATTCTGCCGTCCCCGACAGCAGCGACACCGAGCAGACCAGCAAAGTCGTCAACCCCAGCTGTAGCAGGCTGCCCCAGATGGCGATCGCCTTCACCCGCTTTAACTCCGTGAGCGAAAACTCTACCCCCAAGGCAAACAGCAGAAAGGCGATACCCACCTCGGCGAGGGCCTCAATTTGCTCCACATCGGTTTGCAGCCCTAACCCATAGGGGCCAATCACCAGACCGGTGATTAAATAACCCAGTAGCGCTGGCTGCTTCAGTCGATGGGCAATGTACCCGCCGATGGCGGAGGCCCCCAGGGCCAGGGTCAAATCAAGAACAAAATTGGGTGCAGCAGTCATACAAAGGCACGATAGGGCAGTGAAGGGGATAGGAAACATCCTGCATCAAAACGGGTGCAGATGTTTCGGGGGATACAAAGACAGGGGCTGGCGAACCAACCGGGCGGTTACGTGGCCCCGGACAGCTGTAACCCCAGACGCCAAGGCGCTCGCTCGCTCAATCCCTATTGTTACTAATAAGTAGCGGCTGCGCTACCGACCCTTGCAGATCGGCACCCGTAGCTAGAGCCTCGGCTCTAGGGCACCGGTAAAGTAGTGCCAAAAACCCGGTTTCTTCGTCGCTGCGCTAACGGCATGATTGGCCTTTTGGTCGAGAAACCGGGTTTATGTACCGACCTTCTAGCTACGGGGGGCGACCCAGGGCGAGAAATACTGAATATTGACTACAGTTTGCCCTGGCTCTTGATCCGCAGATAGCTCTCGACCAGCGGTTCTGAAATTTGGTGGGCTGGGGCATCGAGCACCATCACACCGCGCCGTTTCAGGCGGGCGAAGGCGGCCTCCCGCTGGCTGAGCAGATCGAGGGCGACGGCCCGCTGGTAGGCGGCACTCACTTCGGTCGTGGGCTGGTGGGCCTGGCGATCGATCGCCGGATCCCTCAAGGTAATGCAGAAGGGCAGGTGGCGAGGGCGCAGGCGGGCCAGGGCCGAGAGCAATTCGGCACTGGCGGTGGCATCCACAATGTCGGTAATGATCACCACCAGGGAGCGGCGGTGCTGCTGCTGGGCAGCGTGGGTGGCGGCGGCCAGGTAGTCCGATTCTTCGAGCACGGGTTCAATCGGGGTGAGCCGCTCGAGCATCTGCTGAAAATTGGCCCGCCCGCCCTTGGGGGGGAGCCAGGTGTGGAGGGTGCGATCGAAGACGCCCAGACCGACGCGATCGCCCCGACTCACCCCCGCCAAGGCCAGGGAGAGCGCCGCATTCATGCCCCAGTCAAAGCGAGTGAGCCCCTGCACCTGGGCGGTCATCAGCCGACCGCGATCGAGCAAAATCAATAGAGTTTGCTCCCGTTCCGGCTCCAGCACCCGCACCAGGGGCTGGCTGAGGCGGGCAGTGGCCTTCCAGTCAATTAAGCGGGGGTCGTCGCCGGTCCCGTATTCGCGTAGCTCGGCAAACTCGGTGCCGCCGCCCAGGCGACGCTTTTGTTTGAGGGTACCGGTGGCCTGGAGGGCCAGTTTGACCGAGAGCTGGTTGAGGCCAATCAGGTCGGGGTAGACGGCCACGGTGGCGGCGGCGGGTACCGTCCAGTCGGCCCAGGCCAGGCCGAGGGGGCTGCGCTGCTGGATCTGGAGATCGCCCCAGGGGTAATCGCCCCGCCGCTTGGGGTTGACGGTGAAGCTGAAGGTGGCGGGCTCTTTGCCACTGAGGGAAAGCTCCAGGGGCATGGGGGTGCCGTCGAACTCGGTGGGGTAGTTGTCGTAGAGGCGCAGGCGAACGGCACTGGAGGAGTCTCCATGCAGCGAGATGGGATTGTCGCGCCCGATAGAGAGGCGGTGTAGCGGATCCCGCGTCATCGTGGCGCGGCGGGACTTTACTCGAAAACCGTCCCAAACCATGACGGCGAGGACGGCGCTATCGAAGAGCAGCAGCGCCAGCAGGGCCACGGTGAGGCGGCTCGGGGAGCCAAAAAAGTTGGTCAGCAGGGTAGCGACGACTCCGCCCCCCAGCAGCAGCCCGTAGGTTCGTCCGGTGGGGATGATCGCCATTAGCGCGGTACCGCCACGCTGTCGAGCACACCCTGGATGACGCGATCGCAGGTCAAGCCATCCAGCTGCGCCTCCGCCCCCAGCATGAGCCGGTGGCGCAGCAGGGGCAGGGCCACGGCCTTGACATTGTCGGGGGTGACAAATTCTTGCCCGTTGATCCAGGCGTGGGCTTTGCTGGCCGCCAGCCACTGCACCGTGGAGCGGGGGGAGGTGCCCAGCTCCAGGTCGGGGTGCTGGCGGGTTTTGTGGGCCAGGGCCAGCAGGTAGTCGAGAATGGGTTCCTGCACGGTCAGGGCTTTGACGGCCTGGCGGGCGGCCAGAATGTGGGTGGCGGCGGCGATCGGCTTCAGTTGGCTGACATCCAGCCGCTTGGCCTCGAACCCGGCCTGGGCATTGAGCAGCATTTGCTTTTCGGCCGCCGGGGCCGGGTAGCCCACCACCAGCTTGAACAGAAAGCGATCGAGCTGGGCCTCGGGCAGGGGGTAGGTGCCCTCGAACTCCAAAGGGTTTTGGGTCGCCACCACCCAAAACAGATCGGGCAGGGGGTGGCTGGTGCCGTCGAGGGTCACCTGCTGTTCTTCCATGGCCTCGAGCAGGGCCGACTGGGTTTTGGGCGGGGTGCGATTGATCTCGTCGGCCAGTAGCACCTGGGTAAAGACCGGCCCTTTTTTGAGGGTGAAGGTGCGGCTGGTCAAGTCAAAGACATTGGTGCCGGAAATATCCGACGGCAGAATGTCGGGGGTGAGCTGAATGCGGCCAAAGTCGGCCTGGATCAGCCGCGACAAGACCCGCACCAGCAGGGTTTTGCCAGTGCCAGGCACCCCCTCTAAAATTACATGCCCCCCCGCCAGCAGAGCCACCAACAGCTCCTGCACCAGGGGCTCTTGGCCCACCACCACGCCGCTGAGGGTTTTGCCGATGCGCGCGATCGCTGCCTGTAGATCACTCATGGCCCACTGGTGTCTCCTGGGTAGGGGAATGAAGGGATTGTAACTGCTTGAGCCACTCGCGCAGCTGTCTTTCCCCCGTTAGGGTGGGGGGATTTAGGATCGCCGCCAGATCAAGGTTGGGTCGGGAGGCCTGCTGCTCCCAGGCGGCTTGCAGGCGCTCTAGCGGCAGGGGAGCCGAGCCCAGACCCAGGCTTTTTTGCAGCTGGATCTGCTCGGCCTGGCCCAGGGTCTGCACCACCATATCGTGGCTACCCGCCCGGTGTAGCACCCCGGCCAGGGCCTGAATGTAGGCCCGGCTGTTGTCGACGGCGGGCGGGTGCAGGGTACGTCGCTGGCCCAGGCGGCGATTGAGCGCTACCAGGGCCACCAGGGTAACTGCCAGGACTTGAGCCACGAGGATGAGTAGGGGCGTGCCAGCCAGGTAGTTCAGCCAGCTGTCTCCCCCGACTTCGGCGGCGATCGCATCCTGATCGCGATAGCCATGCAGGTACTCGTCCACCCATACCCGCCCCCCGGCGCTGGTGACCAGGGCCGTGAGCAGGGCAAAATTACCGGGTTGGTTGCGGTAGGCATTGGCCCCCAGGTGGGGCGTTGCCACCATCGTTACAGCTCCCAATCCCAAGGACTCTTGCCAGATCACCGCTCCGTACTCATCCTGGAGGGCGATCGCCTGGGCCGCCCCCAGGGGGTAGCGGCGGCGGGTGTCGATCTGCACCGGGCCAGCCTGACTGGGCAGCACCTGGGAAAAGGGAGCCGCCGTGGCCGGAGTTTTGACCCCCAGCACGATCAGCCGATGGCCCGCCTCGATCCACTCCGGCATCCAGGGCAGCAGTGCGGGGAGATCGGACTGATCAATGAATCCTGGCAGCACCGCCACTAGGGTGGCGGGAGCGAGGGGCTGAGTTTGAATCAGGGTAACCGTTGTCTCCTCTGGCTCCCCCAGTTGCTCTATCAAATCGGATAAGGGCCGCTGCCAGCGCTCCACGGTGATGCCCTGTTGGTCTAGGGATTCGTACCAGGCGCTATAGCCCGCCGGGCCCCGGTGCCAGGTGGAGCCACTTTCGAGGTGGCTGGTGGCGGGGGCACCGAACAACATCACCCCCAGCAGCAGGGCCAGGGCCAGCAATCCTAGGACCCCGGTGCGGCGGTTGACGGGCAGCGATCGCATCACGGCTGGGCAATCTCCTGGTAGGCCCGGCGACAGCGCTGGTAGGTTTCCTCCGTCGCGGGGGCGTCACCGTAGACCAGGCGCTCGTGGGTGCGAATCAGCAGCTCATAGGGGCGGCTGGGCTGGGCAACAATGCAGTCCAAATATTCGCCATCGGTGCGGCTGGGGCGGTAGAGTACGGCTTCGGTATCGTTGAGCCGAGCTAGCCCAGCCATGTAGAGGGCCTGGCAGGCTCCGGCGTAGTCGCCCTGCTGGGCCAGGCGCTGGGCCTCGCGCCACCAGTGGGCCGCTCGCTTCAGGGCCGCCTCTGAGGGGGCCGCTGGTTGACGGCCCCCCGGTTGCTTGGGCTGACGCTGGTTGAGGTAGGCGGTCACAGCCCGGTACAGCAGCCAGCCCGTCCAAAGGGTGAGGGCCGCCACCATGACCCAAAACAACCCCTCGGCCACCGGCCCTAACCACGGCCACCGGGGAATCTCGGGGCCATCGATATCGACCCGAGAAAACTGGTACTCAAACCATTCCCCTAGGTTTTGCAGGCCCTGGCGGGTTTGCCAGGCTAGGGAATGGGTGCGGTGGGGCAGGTCGGGCATTACAGGCGTCAGTTCAATCTGCCCCATTATGGCTCAGGACCAGTCTTGATCACCTCTCTCTACTCCAGCACCAGGTCAGGGTAGGGTTTGCGGGTGCCCAGGTTATAGGATTCGGCAGGTTCACTGCATGCTCCTAACGTCTCGTCTCCTAAAGAGGGCCCACCACGCCCATAGAAGCGAATCTATAGCCCAATTTTACAGGGATTAACGGTAGCCGAACTCCCCTAGTGAATCTGTGCGAATGGTTATGCCCCCAAAGTGGGCCACGCCATCGCCCAGGGTCTGCGGAGCTACCGTGTATACACATCCCGGCCCTCACCCCCTCAGTCCTCGCCAGCTTCAGCGCGAATTGTAGGCCGAGGGCACCACCTACCCAAAGCGACTGGATGACACCCGCCGTGACCTGGCCCTACGGCATCTGCACCCCCTCCCTCGATGCATGACATGGCTTTTTTGCTGGGTTTTAAGCATGAGCCAAAGCAAGGTTGAGAAAGGCTCTAGCAAGTCCTGTTTCAACTTTGCCCTTCAAACAAAGCTCAAGAATATGTTAAATCTCCGGAAAATTACGGAGTCCCAGTGGATCTCTGGGCAAGGAGTCCCCTAGATTACTAAGAGTGTTTAAGCGCTCACTCGTCACCCTGACCCATTACGTAGAGGAATTTTGAAAAAGACATTGCTGGGTTCTGCTAGCCACCTGGCTACCGTCAGTGTCCTGAGGCACTAGTCGTCTTGACCTGCTTGCACGTTATAAAGTAAGACTCTCCCAGGCTTTTCAACCACCCCCGTAGTTAAGTCCGAGATCCTATTGCCAACCTTTTTCAGACGTCTACTAAGTAGGCAAGCCTAATTCATTGTAAGCAAGGGTTTGGGGGCTGCCCCCCGGCAGGAGGTTTCAACCCTCTCCACCAGCATCTTTAGTTTAATTACGCCTAGCTACTCACACCTTGCTTTAAGACTAAATCTTGGAGAACATCCATAATGAACGCTACGTTTGCATCTGCTTTAGCCCTAGCTGCCCTAACGACTGGTCTAATTGAAGCAAGTTCAATTTTTTATCAAGAACCTGTGATGGCTGCCGAGCTCGCGGTAGAACCTTTGAACGAACACCTAAAATCAGCCAATACAGATGCCTTTTATAACGAAGCCAGAGAAGTCTTAGGCGAAGATTACTACACCCTATATCGTATTGTTGAACGGCTGGCCCGATCCAATGGTCTAGATGACTATCCGTGGCGGGTCAGACTAAATACAGAATACGAGATCAATGCCTTTGCTTCAGAGCTAAATACCCTGACCTTTATGGCAGGGCTATTGGATCAATTACATGGGGATAATGCAGCCATCGCTTGCGTTGTAGGCCACGAAATGGCCCACCATACCCAAGATCATATTCCCACCAGGGTTGCTGTTGAAGCTCAGCTCAATCAACTCATGGCTGAAGCCGAGACAGAAGCCGTGGCTGAAATCCAATCAGCCCAGCAGCAATCTGCTGTTAATAATAGCCTAGGAAATATTTTGGGCAGCGTTTTAGGCAGTGTTATTGGTGGCTCTACTGGTTCTGTCGTTGGGGGTACAACCCAGTCAGTTTTAGGCACCATGAGCGAAGCCCAGCGGCAACAAACTGAGGCGCGAACAACTCAAATCTATGCAGAGAAAGTATCGACCCTAGAGGCGGAATATTCTGACATTTTGAAGAGTCAAGAATACGAAGCCGATGAGTATGGCTATCAATATATTGTTAGAGCTGGCTTTGATCCCCAAGGTTGCTTGAGGGTCATGAATGTGCTGGGTCAGACCGAGACGAGTCGATTGGCGAGCTTTTCTCACCCTAATCCGTCAGACCGCATTCAAAGGCTCAATGCTCAAAACACGCAAGCCATCGTTGCTGCGCTAGAGGCAGAAGGCCGGACAAATCTTACCCGTAGCCCCCAGCCCCTAAAATATGATATTTCCAGGGATGGCGTTTCCTTACGAATTGAATCTCGCTATGGCACCAGCGGCTCAGGATTTCCTGAGTAGTTTGTCCCGCTATCGGTTGCACCGTTAGACGCGGCTGACCGATCGGTAGCAGTTGAGGATTTGCTGCCCTAGGATCGATACGCTTCCCGCCCTTGTCCTTCGCTGCCCCAGAGCGCTAGGGCGGCGGCGGGGGCAGCGTTTTAACATAGGCGGGGCGGGCCGTCTGGGCTTGGGTCAGGGTGCTGTGCACCCCATCCCAGTCTTCAGCCGTAATCAAGGCCTTGATGTTGTCGAGCTGCTGTTGGTACTGGGTCAGGGCCGCCAGTAACGCCGTGCGGTTGTGGCGGGCCATCAGCGTGCCCAGGTCGGGGGTACCGCCGCCGACCCGGCTGGTGTCTTGAAAGCCGGAGCTGGCCAAGGCCTGGGCCAGCTCAAGAATGGTCGCGTTAGGTTCCTGCTGACAGGCCAGAATTAGGCTACTGCTCACCATCACTGGCAGGTGCGAGATCCAGGCGACGGCGCGATCGTGCTGGTCGGGGTGGCACTGGCAGAGGTTGGCCCCCAGGCTGGCGGCGATCGCCCCCACCCGTGCCAGCGCATCGGGCTGGGTGGCCTCAGTGGGGGTCAGCACGTAGGGGCGATCGCGAAACAGACCTAGCTCAGCGACGGCTAACCCAGCCTCTGCCTTGCCCGCCATCGGGTGCCCCCCCACAAAGCCCGGCCACAGAGCCTCCACCGCTGGCACGATCGCCCCCTTCACCGAGGCCACATCGGTCATCACCGCCCCCTCCGAGAGGTAGGGCACCAGGGCCTCAGCCGTGGCCACCACGGTGTCGATGGGGGTGCAGATAAACACCACCTCTGCCCCGGCCACCAGCGCTAAATCGGTACCCGCTTCGGTG
>JAIXUR010000498.1 GCA_027483425.1 Cyanobacteriota bacterium
ACTTTGAACTTTGAACTTTGAACTTTGAACTTTGAACTTTGAACTTTGAATTCTGAACTTTGAACTTTGAACTTTGAATTCTGAACTCTGCCCCCCTCCATGCCCCCCACCCTCGATCTCCCCTTCGTCCGCCACCACTTCCCCGCCCTCTCAGGCGACTGGACCTTTCTCGACAACGCCGGGGGCTCGCAGATTCTCAAGCCCGTGGTCGATCGCATCACCGAGTTTCTCTACGAGTCCAACGTGCAGTTGGGGGCTTCCTACGCAGTGTCACAGCTGGCGACGGAGCGGGTAGCGGCGGGGGCCATGGCCATGGCCACGCTGATCAATGCCGCTGACCCAGCGGAGGTGATTTTAGGCCCCAGTACCTCGGCGCTGTTGCGCATGCTGGCCCAGTGCGTTCGGCCCACTCTACAACCGGGGGACGAAATCATCGTGACCAATGCCGACCACGAGGCCAACATCAGCCCCTGGATGGAGCTCCAGCGCGAGGGCATGGTGCTCAAGACCTGGCGGGTGAACGCCGTCACCCTGGAGCTGGAGCTGGCTGACCTGGCGGCGCTGCTGACGCCGCGCACCCGGCTAGTGGCCGTGACCCACACCTCCAACGTGTTGGGAAGTATTCATCCGGTGCGGGCGATCGCCGATCTCGTCCACGCCCACGGGGCGCTGCTGTGCGTCGATGGGGTCGCCTTTGCCCCCCATCGACGGGTTGACGTGCAGGCCCTGGATGTGGATTTCTACACCTTTAGCCTCTATAAGGTGTACGGCCCCCACCTGGCCCTGCTCTACGGCAAAAAAGAGCGGCTGCTGGCCCTGCCGGGCTACAACCATTACTTTATTGAAGATACGGCGATCCCCTACAAGTTTCAGCCGGGGGGCAGCAGCTACGAGCTCAGCTACAGCCTCACCGCCATTCCCGAGTATTTTGAGGCGCTGGCCCAGCACCATGGGTCGCCCAGGGACGCCGACCCAATTGACCAGGCCTTTGCCCTGATTCAGCAGCACGAAGGGGATTTGAACCAGCGGCTGCTGTCGTTTCTCCACAGTCGGCCCAGGGTGCGGATTATTGGGCGGCAGACAGCGGATCCTGCCGAACGGGTCTCGACGATTTCCTTTGTGGTGGAGGGTCTGAGCAGTGACCAAATTCCGCCCCAGCTCGATGCCCACCGGATTGGCATTCGCTACGGGCATTTCTACGCGCTGCGGCTGATCGAAGATTTGGGGCTGCTGCCAAACCAGGGGGTAGTGCGGGTCAGCCTGGTGCACTACAACACGATCGCGGAGTGCGATCGCCTGATTGAGCAGTTGGCAGAATTGTTTTAGCGGGTATCGACCGATGGCGACCTACCTGATTACCGGGGCCAATCGCGGCATTGGCTACGAGTATTGCCGTCAGCTGCACCAGCGGGGCGACACCGTCATTGCCGTGTGCCGCCAGCCCTCCGACCCGCTACAGGCCCTGGGAGTCACCGTCGAAGCGGGCATTGATATTACCCAAGCGGTTTGCTGGGGCGACCTGGCCCAGCGGCTCCAGGGCACCCGACTCGATGGGCTGATCAACAACGCCGGTATTCTAGAGCGCGTCACCCTAGACGACCTCGATTTCGACAGCCTGCGGCGACAGTTTGAGGTCAATGCCCTGGGCCCCCTGGGGCTGACGGCGGCCCTGTTGCCTCACCTCGGGGACGGGTCTAAGGTTGTGCTGATGACCAGCCGCATGGGCTCCATCGCCGATAATACCTCGGGGGGTTCCTACGGCTATCGCATGTCCAAGGTGGCGCTGTCGATGGCGGGCAAGTCCCTGGCCCACGACCTCAGGCCCCAGGGCATTGCCGTGGCCATTTTGCATCCGGGCCTGGTTCAAACCCGCATGACGGGGTTTACCAAGGGCGGCATTACCCCGGCAGAGTCGGTGGCGGGGCTGCTCGCCCGCATCGATGCCCTCACCCTAGAAACCTCCGGCACCTTCTGGCATGCCAACGGCGAGGTACTCCCCTGGTAAGGACGCCCAATTCTGACATCCCATGATGCCCAATTCTGAGGGATTGTCTTGGCCAGACTTGTGCTTAAAAGGCTGAGGAGGCCAGCCAGAAGCTGACCAAAAACCCGGCAATGGTCGAAAAGGTCACCGAGCCGCCGCCCATTTCGTAGGCTTCGGGCATCATGGTGCTGGCCACCACCGCCAAGATAGCGCCCCCAGCGGTGGCCTGGGCCACCGCCAGCACCCACTCCGAAACCACATCCACCATCAGACTGCCCACCATGGCCGTTAGCCCGCTGAGGATGACCGCTCCCCCCCAGAGGGCCAAAATGCGCCGGGCCGAGGTGCCCGCCTGGCGCATGCCGATGGAGCTCGACATGGACTCGGGAATGTTGGAGATAAACACCGCCATTAAAAACGAGGCCCCGGTATGGCCAGACCCCACGTGAAAGCCAATCACCAGGGCTTCGGGAATGTTGTCGATCAGGGTGCCCACCAAAATAGCCAGGGGGGCTGAGCTCTGGGCCAGTTCCTTAAACTGCTGCTCTGAAATGGGGATATCGATCTCCACGCTGTCGAGCACTTGACGACGCCAGTGGTCATCCTCGGCGAGGGTGGGTTTGGCGGTGGACTGGGTGGTTTCCCGCAGCCGCCGGGCCAAAATGCGGCTCAGGCCGCTGGAGAGCTGGGGGGCATAGGTGAGCATGGCGTCGAAATCGACCTTATCGAGTTCGTAGAGCTCCATGGCCGTTCTGGCCTGCACCGTGGCCGATCGCTCTTCCCCGGTCAGCAGGGCCATTTCCCCAAACATTTCCCCAGGGCCCAGGGCGGCTAGCCGCTGCGACCCTTTAAAGATTTCGGCATCGCCCTCGACGATCAAAAACATCGAGTCGCCGGGGGCCCCCTCCTGGCACAGCACCGTGCCGGGCTCCACCTGAAGGGGCTTCAACAGGGGAATAATGGCCTGCATTTCGGCGGGGGACAGGCTATGGAGCATCTCGACATGGCCGATGCGATCGAGCACTTCCGAGGCTTCGTCTTGGCGGTGGTGGTAGAGGAAGCGGCGGGACGACGAGGGGTGGCGAATGAAGCCCCCCTGGTTGTCGATGTAGGTGACGATGACAGTAAACAGGGTGCCGCCCAGGGCAAAGCCCACCACCAGGGGCCAAAAGCCGCTGCTTTGAAAGGCGGGCAGGGTAATGTCGTAGGCCACCGCCGACAGCAGGGTACCGCTGCCAAAGGCCATAATGGCGGCGGTCACCGATCGCGCTGGTCGCCAGGCAATGCCTAAAATGGCCCCTACCAGCAAACTAGAGGCCCCCAACAACCCTTGAACTAGCGCAGTAAACGGAACGCTCATTAATGCAATAACCGGACGTTATGATGATCAGGGTACTGCACAATGCTCCGCTTCCTGGCAAACTAAAGCCTCAGGATTTGTTCTTTCAAGATCTCTTTCAAGATCCGTTTGCTATGAACTCACCCAGCCAGCGCCGTCGTCGCCCGGCCCCGACGGCCCCAGGGCGATCGCGCCAGTCGGCTCGACCCTCGAGTCGTCGCCCCTTTTTTGGCCTGTGGCTGCTGTGCGGGTTTCTCTACGCCGTCGCTGGGTTGCTTTTGGCCAGCCTAGGAACCCCCTGGATCTGGGCCCTAGGGGCCACGGGCGCGCTCTTGCAGGGGGTGGCCTTGGCTGGCCCCAAGGCGCTGCAGCG
>JAIXUR010000428.1 GCA_027483425.1 Cyanobacteriota bacterium
CGGCATCCACTGGGAAGCCCTAGATGAAGACTTGAGCACCGAGGGAATGCTGCGCGGCGCACCTGCTCCAGAAGCAAAAGTAGGCTAATCACCCCGCAATGCCCACCATTGGGAAGAGTGCTTTCCAGCAACCACCTAAGCATTGATTAGTTCAACAATGGGGCTGCTACCCGCTGCTAGCTCGTAGTTCAACCGCTCAAACCCAATCACCGTGCCCGCCTGGTTTTTAATCAGCAGCACCTCTTCACCCGTTTCCTCAGCAATAAATTCCTCAGCGGGGTCGCCAAACCAGACCATCAGCGTTTTACCGACCTCGCCGTAATAGATTTTCAAAGTGTCCATAAAAGCGTTTTTTAGGCATGCTCCAACCGTTCAGCAATCCACACCTTAATAATCGATTGGCGACTCACACCTAACCGCAGCGCCTCCCGATCTAGCGCCTCAATCATCCAGACCGGGAAAGCAACGTCTACGCGGCGCTTCTCGTAGCTGGGGCGTCTGAGCTGTGACAGATCGAGGTCATCGATAATATCCTCTTGGCCCTCGTCAAACTTTTGGTCAAACGCTTCTGCCTTCATAAAGCTCCACCTCCCGCTGTCGTCCCCGCCTAACAGAGATAATGCGAACCTTACCTTCTCGGTAGGTTACAACCGCTGCCCATACCTTTGTGCCAATTTTCCCTACGATAACCAATCTCGGCTCGTCTGCGGTGCGGGCAGGCACTTCAATACGGTCATCATCCTGCCAGAGAGCTTGAGCTTCAACAAAATCCACACCATGCTTGAGCTTGTTTGAGCGGCTCTTGTTCTCAATTGAGGACACAGCCTATGTCAGAAGAATTCATCCCCAACAGCGAAATCTATAGCGCCCCTCCCGGCAGCCCGGCCCCCACCCAGCCAAGCCGCGAACCCATCCACATCACTATCATCGGCTCTGCGATCGGCATCGACCTGGTGGTCAAAATTCTCCATCGCCTCGGCTTTGCCGAAGCCAGGGCGTGGAGCAAGCTCCAAAACGACCCCAACACCGGCAGACCCATGCGCGTGCTCACCAAATGGCTGCGCTACTGAGCCACCCATTACAGCCACCCAGACAGACATACCAGAGCAACCCTGGAGCCAGATCTAGAACGACTCACACCGTGGCAGGGATTTTTATGCCGCTGAGAATGCCCTCTTTTTGGGCCATGTAGAGCATCAGGTCGATCACCCGCATCGAGTAGCCCCACTCGTTGTCGTACCAGGCCACGACCTTAAAGAAGTGGCTGTTGAGGCCGATACCAGCCCCCGCGTCGAAGGTGCTGGAGTGGGAGTCGGTGATAAAGTCGCTGGAGACAACATCGTCTTCGGTGTAGCCCAAAATACCCTGTAGGGGGCCAGCGGCGGCGGCTTTGGCAGCGGCGCAGATGGCCTCGTAGCTGGTGGCCTGCTCGGTCTTAAAGGTGAGGTCGACCACCGATACGTTGGGGGTCGGTACCCGAAAGGCCATGCCGGTGAGCTTGCCCTTCAGCTCGGGCAGAACTAGGGTGACGGCCTTGGCGGCCCCCGTGGAGGACGGGATGATGTTTTGGCTGGCCCCACGACCACCCCGGAAGTCTTTTTTGGAGGGCCCATCGACGGTGGGCTGGGTGGCGGTGGCGGAGTGGACGGTGGTCATCAGCCCTTCGGCTAGACCAAAGGCTTCGTGGATAACTTTAGTGATCGGGGCCAAGCAGTTGGTGGTGCAGCTGGCATTCGACACAATCACATCCTTGGCGGGATCAAAGGTTTCGTGGTTAACACCAACCACCATGGTGTGCACCCGGTCGGGGTCTTTGGTGGGGGCGGAGAGAATCACTCGCTTGGCCCCGGCGTCGATGTGCTGATGGGCGGTCTCGAAGGTGGTAAATAGGCCGGTCGATTCCACCACGTAGTCAGCCCCGAGGTCGCCCCAGGGCAGTTCGGCGGGGTTCCGCATCGCCATACAGGGGATTTTTTTGCCGTCTACGACAATGCCGTCGGCTAGGGCTTCTACGGTGCCGTCAAAGTGCCCGTGGGTGGAGTCATATTTCAGCAGGTACGCGAGATTGGCAGGGGGAACAAGGTCGTTGATGCCGACAAATTCGATATTGGGATTTTTGATGCCGCCACGCAATACCAGGCGACCAATACGACCAAAGCCGTTAATGCCCACTTTTAGGGTTGTCATGGTTAGCTCTCCGTTGTGTAGGTTGACGGCGAGATTGGCTGTGGCTAGCCGCTATCCCATCAGAATGGGGGGCTGAGATTAACCTTGGGTAAATCAGCGCTGGCCAGATAGCTCAGGACCGAGGAAGCTGACATCGACAAGGGACGCTATCTGGTTCGCCACCGCCCCTTGACAAAGGGGCACTACTCCCCGTGGGTGAAATGCTACGGGCAATTTCCCTGGCAGCGAGAAATTTACGTTTTAATTTCAGAGTTCCGTTTTGGAGTGGGGGCACTAAAATGCGGAAGGTGCTGCCTGGTTTTGGCCTGCCCTCGGAGGACGCGTTGTGTTTACTGGCCTCGATCTGGTTGTGATATTAGTGGTGTTTTTCGCGTTCTTTTACGCGACGGGCACTAGCAAGGACACGGAGTTTAAGCTGGAGCCGCTGACCCTGCTCGTGGTGGCCATTGTGGTTGGCATGGTGGCGGTGTCGCTGTTGAACCGCTGATCTGACTGGCGATGCCATGGTGACCAGCCAGAAAAGCCGGGCTACAGACAAAACTACAGAAAAATAGATAGGGGCTGTAGAAAGGTGGCCAGGCTATTGTAGGCGGCCTCGATGCGATCGCCCTCTAGCACCACCTCCGCCGTGGGGTAGTTTTGCAAGACCTCTAGCAGGGTAATCTGCTTGTCATCGCTGGCAGACAGCACCAGGGCCGCTCGCAGCGCCTGGCGGTTAGCCCCATCCGTGCCGGTGTGGATCGAGCCGCCCAGTTGGTCGAGCATCCACTCGCCGGGGAGGCTGTTGAGGGTCTGGTCGAGGAGTATGGGGTCGGCGGCAAGGGGGGAGATGAGCAGCGATTGAAGTTTCCCTGGCTCTTGCCCCGCCTGACGGAGCAACCCGTCTAGGACGCCAGAGGATTCCCCAGTCTCAGCCAGTACCACCAGGGCGGCCACGGGCACAGTCCGGCTAAACCCTCGGTAGTTGAGGCGGACATTTTCTGCCGCTGCCCCAGGTAAGGCCCCTAGCGTCACCAGGCCTGCGCTAGCTAAGACGGCTGCGGCAACAATTGGCTGTTTCATGGCGACCTAGTAGTGGGTTGATCCGTTGACGTACTCCCGCCAGGGAAGTTGCCCAGAGAAGTGACCGTCCGCCCTTGTGCAGCAGTATAGTGCAGCCAGTATAACCAGGCTGACGCTCAGCACCCGTACTAACCGGGCTCGGCGCGGGTGCTGAGGGAATAGCAAAAACGATCGGCGCGGGAAATGGTA
The DNA here is from genome assembly GCA_027483425.1 of Cyanobacteriota bacterium. Taxonomy (GTDB): domain Bacteria; phylum Cyanobacteriota; class Cyanobacteriia; order Phormidesmidales; family Phormidesmidaceae; genus Nodosilinea. The sequence continues at coordinate 3,439 of JAIXUR010000428.1, forward strand.
GCCCCGTGCAGCACCGGCCGCTGATCGCGGGTGTAGGCCGTATAGCGGTAGACCATGAGGGCATGCCCCAGGGGCACCTCCAGATACCCGCTCAGGTCGTAGTCGGCATGGGTGCATTCCACCACGGCATCCACCCGGTCGAGGGGAATGCCGTTTTTAGCCAGGGTAGGAAAGCTCATCTGCTGTTCGAGCAGCGAGGCAAAGCGCTCCCCCAGGTCAGCGACCAGATAGGACACATCTACGGCCCCGGCGGCCCCATCCATGCGCAGGAGTTTCTTTTGCAGGTAGACAGAGGCCTTGGGGGGAATGCCTAGCACAGTGGCCACCGCCGCTGGGGCCAGGGTCGGCTCAAACACCAGATTCTCAAAGGTAAAGGCCACCCCCTGGCGGGCCATATCGTGATCTAAAAAGACCAAGGGGCTAGAGAGCGAGTAGGTGACCTTTTTTTGCGGGGTCACAAATACTCCCTTGCCCCGGTAGGCGATCGCCAACCCCTGGCTAACCAAATTGGCCATCGCCTGGCGGGCGGTAATGCGGCTGACACTGAAGGTTTCCATCAGCTGGTGTTCGCTGGGCAAGCGATCGCCAGACCTATACTCCCCCACCTCAATTTGGTGGCGCAACTGCTCAGAAATGCTGATGTGTAAGGGAGTTGACATAGTCCACAAAGTCAATGATCAGCCCTAACCATCCTCTATACAAGGGGGTGTGATCCCAGGGCAAATGTGATAAACTCAACTTGTTATAACAAGTTGAGTGATGGTCGTTTTCGCTGACAGCTGAGTCAGCGGGTCGTTGTGGGAACCAGTGTCTACGGGCAAGGCAGCCTTGGGATAGTCTTGGGGCGCAGCCTGGGCAACTCGTTTCTGATCCTTCTCATTATCAAACGTTGTTTTAGAAATGCCGCGAGAACGTAGCCATGCTTACGAATACTACACCCCTTGCTGAACCCGGTGCATTGCCCATTCAGCCCCGCCAGATTTTATCGACCACCGCCCTAGGGACCCTGAATCAGCGGTCTAACCTAGCTGGATTGCTACAGTTCGCGAGCCATTTGGGGCTGATTGTCCTGGGCGGCTACCTGTGGGCCACCGCCCCGCTGGGGCTGGCACTGCCGGCGTTGGTCGCCTGCGGCGCTGGCCTAGCGCTGATGTTTTGTGCCATGCACGAATGCTGCCACCGCACCGCCTTTGCTAACCCCCGCCTCAACGACGGGGCCGCCTGGCTGGCGGGGCTGTTGTCATTTTATAACAGCACCTTTTATCGCCGCTACCACAAGTGGCACCACCGCTATACCCAAATTCCCGGCAAAGACCCAGAGCTGGGCGATCCTAAACCGGTCAGCCGGGCCGACTACCTGGGGCAAATCAGTGGACTGCCCTGGTGGATCGGCAAGCTGCGGGGCCACAGCCAAGTGGCCCTGGGCGATCTAGAGGGCTGCTACTACATTCCTGAAAGCGCCCGCGCTGAGGTGATCCGCTCGGTGCGTTGGCAACTGCTCACCTACGCGGCGGTGGTCGCGGGCTCTGCCCTGCTGGGGCACCCCTGGTTTTGGGTCACCTACTGGGTGTTGCCCCTGGCGGTGGGCCAGCCCCTGCTGCGGTTTGTGCTGCTGGCCGAGCACACCGGCTGCCCCAACACCGACAATCCGCTCACCAACACCCGCACGACCCTGACGCTCTGGCCCCTGCGCTGGCTAATGTGGAATATGCCCTACCACGCCGAACATCACCTGTACCCGTCGATTCCCTTTCAAGCGTTGCCCGCCGCCCACGAGCAGCTAAAGCCCTACTTTGAGCGGGTCGATGGGGGCTATCTAGGCGTCCATCGCGGCATTTTGACCGATCTTGTGGCCGAGTTGAACTAGGGGATGGAGATGACCACGCCAAAGCACTTTAGACTCAAGGACTTTCCGTTACAGTGCGGCGTGGTGCTGCCCGAAGCCGAGGTGGTGTACCAGATCTATGGGGAGCTGAGTGGCGCTGCCGGGATCGATGGCTCCGCCCATCGTACCCCGGTCATTCTCTACCCCACCTCCTACGGGGCGCAGCACACCGATGTCGATTGGCTGGTGCGCCCCGACGGCATTCTCGACCCCAGCCGCTGGTGCGTGGTGATGGTCAATATGTTTGGCAACGGCCTCTCGACCTCGCCCAGTAACTGCCCCGCCGTGGCCCAGCCCGGTGTTTATTTCACCCACTACGACAACGTGCGCGCCCAGCACGCGTTGGTAGAGGCCCTGGGCATTGAGGAACTGGCTCTGGTCTACGGCTGGTCGATGGGGGCGCAGCAGGCCTACCACTGGGGAGCGCTCTACCCCGACCGGGTGCAGCGCATTGCGGCCCTCTGCGGCACCGCTAAAACCACTGACCACAACAAACTCTTTCTCTACAGCCTGCGGGCCGCCCTGACCAGCGACCCAACCTGGACCGGGGAGCGGTTTGAGGGCACCCCCGATCGCGGTTTTCATACCTTTACCCAGATCTACGCCAGCTGGGCGGCCTCCCAGGCCTATTACCGGGCGAAGCCCTACCTGGCCTGGGGCTATGACTCGCTGGAAGACTACATTTTGCGCGCCTGGGAGGCGGGCTATCGCAAGCGCGACCCCCACAATCTGCTGGCGATGATCGACACCTGGCTCCACTGCGACGTGGGTGATAATCCGCTGTACCAGGGCGACTATGCCAGGGCCATGGCATCGATTACGGCTAAAACCCTGGTCATGCCCGCCACCACCGACCTGTACTTCACCCCGGAGGATTGTGCGGCCGAGGCGGCCCTAATTCCCCACGCGAAGTATTGGCCGATTCCGTCGATCTGGGGTCACCGGGCGGGCAACCCCTACCAAAATCCAGAGGATGAGGCGTTTATTCAGGGGGCGATCGCAGACCTCTTAGGAGATGCCACCTAATATCCCGGTTCGTTGGGCTGGGTTCAGCCCAGCGGACCTGTCCATCAAAACCCTGGATCGGTCATGGGCGGGAACAGTCTAAATTCGGAACGTACGCGACACCTGGTACAGCTGTCGTTCCCAGGTGAGCCAGGGGGTGCGATCGCACCCCGCCGCTCGGTGTGTGACACCCTGGGGGGAATCTTCGGGGAGGTTAACTCCGATGTCTCGCTGGGGTAGGGCCAAGGGCTGGGTCAACCGGATGGTAGATACCGTAGATGTACGCATGGCTAGAGCCTTAAGGTGGGATAGTCAGATCCACACCTTGAGCAACAGCCATTCCCGATTTGACTCGATATCGGTGACCTAGAGCACCGGTACAGTATGGCTAAAAACCCGGTTTCTTCGTCGCTGCGCTAACGGCATGACTTGCCTTCTGGCCGAGAAACCGGGTTTCTGTACCGACGTTCTAGAAATCTTCTCAATCAGGTGAGCCCCGCCAGGCTAGGGCCCGCCGCTCCATGGCTTTGACAAAGGCATCTTTACCATCCCTATAGCCGTCAATGTCGTAGGGATATTGGGCGGCCAAGCGGCGCTTGAGGTCGCTGTACTGCTGGGCGCAGTGGGCATGGGCGATCATAAAGTCGCGAAAGGCCAGATGCCGGGTCACCGGGGGAGAGCCCGCCTGAAACGTGTGAACATGGTGAGTTCTCGTGCCCTGGGCATTGTCTTTGCGAAAGTAGCGTCGGCCTGGAATACCGTATTCACCCAGGGCGGTATAGCCTAGGGCAGCCAGGGCGGCGTTGCCACTGTCCACTTGCTCAATGGCGCTGACCTCCACCAGCAGATCAATCACCGGCTTGGCGTAGATATTGGGAATGGCGGTGCTGCCAATGTGGTGAATATGGGCCACGTTGGTACCCAAGGCCAGAGCGACCTGGGCGGCTTCGACGTCAAAATCTCTGGGCCACTGGGGGTTGGGTGGATGAACTTGAACCAGTCTCATAGTCTCCTGGGGCGGCACCCAGCTACAGCTCACGATCCAGCCAGACGCGATCGCGGCACTGGATACCATGATCAAAGATGGGCTCTGGATAGGTGCGCACAAAGTAGTCGCGATCGATCGACTGTAGCCTAAATCCCATCTTTTGGTAAAACGCCAGTTGGTCGAGGCTAGAGTTGCCGGTGGCCACAAGCATTCGCTGGGCACCCTGCTGCTTGGCCCGATCGATGGCCGCCGCCAGCAGGCGCTTGCCCAGTTTTTGCCCCCGGTGGCTGAGGGCCACGGCAATGGCCATGACCTCAGTCACGCCTAGCTGGCGGGAGAGCAGCACCACCACCGCCACCACGGTGCTCTCCTCCACGAGCCCCATGACCGTGGCCTGGTGAATGTAGGCTTCAATGATCTCCCGGCAGGGGTCGGCCTCGAGCAACAGAGGCCAGGGCCACTCGTTGGGGGTAAGGTCTTTAACGCGCACGGCTGTTGGGTGTAGCTAATCAACAATCCGCAGTTGGCCTTTGCGAATGGCCTCAAAAACCCGCTGGGCGGTAGCCTGGTCGTCATAGCTCAGGGTGGGCTGGCTGAGCAGTACACCCATTAACTCCCGCTGGATCTGGCGGCTAATGCGGCGTTCGGCAAAGATTTGGTCGACGATGGTTTTGAGCGATGGGCTGGTGGTTTGGGGCATGGTGGTGACTGGGGCTAGTTCAGGGTACACCTACTATCGCCTGATACCTTGTTTTGCACCGTGACCGCACCTGCAACCAACGCTGATCCTGAGCTCGCCGAGCTGTGATATCAATCGCTGCGGGGAGTGGTTTAGATCACCACCAAGTCCCTCTTAGGAATCGGGGCTGTGCGACTCAGGTTTGGTATAGGACGCGTTGGTGGGCCACTGGGTTCCCCATCGTGAGACAGGCACCCATTGCGACGGACACCCGTTAGGAGGGTTGCCGATTGCGATCGCTGCGGTAGCGCACGTATTCGGCCATCCCCGCTAGCAGGGCCGACCCTAAAATGAGCACCACGCTGAGGGCGTTGATGTCGGGCTTGACCCCGGTGCGTACCCGGCTAAAAATTTCTAGGGGTAGGGGGTTAGCACCCCCCCCGGCGGTAAAGCTGGAGATCAGCAAATCATCCATGCTGAGCACAAAAGCCAGCAGGCAGCCCGCCAAAATGGCCGGTGCCAATTGAGGAATCAGCACTTTGATCAGGGCCTGGGTTGGGGTGGCCCCCAGGTCA
>JAIXUR010000461.1 GCA_027483425.1 Cyanobacteriota bacterium
CCCTGACTTTCTTCTGATTTACCCTGGATTGTTCGCTACTTGGTACCTCGCCCCATGAGCAATCAAACCCTCAACCTCGACGATCGCCTGTACCGCTACCTGGTCGACCACTCGGTGCATGAGCCCGAGGTGCTGACGGCCCTGCGCCACGAGACGGCCCAACACCCGATGGCGCAGATGCAGATTGCCCCAGAACAGGGGCAGTTTATGGCGCTGCTGGTGCAGCTGTTGGGGGTTAAAAAGGCGCTGGAGGTGGGGGTCTTTACGGGCTACAGTGCCCTGCGGGTGGCCCTGGCTCTACCCCCCGAGGGCAAGCTGGTGGCCTGCGATGTGAGTGAGGAGTACACGGCGATCGCCCGTCGCTACTGGGAGCAAGCCGGAGTCGCCCACAAAATTGACCTGCGCATTGCCCCCGCTACTGAAACCTTAGACCAGCTGATTCAGGCTGGCGAAACCAACAGCTTTGACTTTGCCTTTATCGATGCCGATAAAAGCAGCTACCCCACCTACTACGAGCAGGTGCTGCAACTGGTGCGTCCAGGGGGGCTGATTGCTCTGGATAATGTGCTGTGGTCGGGCCAGGTGGCTGATCCCACTGTGCAAGACAGGCGAACCAACACCCTGCGCGCCCTCAACGACACCATTCACAACGACGATCGCGTGGTCGCCAGCCTGGTACCGATCGCCGACGGCCTCACCCTGGCAATGAAGAAGCCTTAGGTTTAGATTAGGTTTTGGATTAGTTTCACCCGTGAACAAAGTATCCCAGACACAGCCCATGGATGATTTACCTTCCCCCGTCGATGCCGAGATTATTACCGTGCGGCCCCAGCACGACACCGCGACGCTGCAAAAGCTGCCCTACTTTGTCGGCATTTCTGGGGCGACGGCGGGCAGCCAGGGGATTTCGATGAACCTGGTGATTATTCCGCCGGGGGCTTCGGCGGAGCCCCACTTTCATAAAGACTATGAAACGGCCATTTACATTCTCAAGGGGCGGGTTAAGACCGCCTACGGCGAGGGGCTAGCAAAATCCATCGTGAATGAGGCGGGCGATTTTCTCTACATTCCGCCGGGGGTGCCCCACCAGCCCACCAACCTGAGTGACAGCGAACCCGCCCAGGCTCTGGTGTCCCGCAACGACCCCAATGAGCAGGAAAATGTGGTGCTGTACTCGGTGTAGGGGGATCAGCTTAAACCGAGAAGATCTGAGGCAGTCAGGAGTCAGGAGCTAGGAAGGAGCATTCGGTAAGGCGCTATCTGGCTTTGGGTGGGGTGGGTGGGCACCAAAAGAGATTTTTGCTGGATACGCCCAGGGCATCTAAAATCTCCCGCATCAGCTCGGTGCAGTGTTGCCAGTGGCCCAAGTCTTCGTACATCAGGTCGGGGTTAAACTCCAGGTTGTAGTGCCGCACATTGGCCAGATCTGCGAACTCGTCAGAGGCCTGGGGTGAGATCAGCAACAGCCAGAAGGGTTTGCCCTGGCATTTCATCTCAAGCTTATGGACGAGATCGGCCACGCTGTTGCGATCGCATAATCCCGTGCGGACAAACAGGACTTTGTCACAGGTTTGCAAGGTATACCAAAAGCGTTTAGCCCGAGCGGAGTAGCGACTCTTCATCCGCTCATGGACGGAGGCCATAGTATTCATGGGATCATCACTGTCCTCCACCTCATGGGCAAAGGAAAGGCCCGTCCATTTGGTGTGGTAAATCCGGCTAGCCTCAGGGTCGTAGTGCAGAAGGCCAGGATTCCACATGTCGTCAAAGCCGCTTTGAATGATGTCTGCCACATCGGCCACCTGGGTGCTGCGGGTCAGGTCAAAGGGAAAGGCGGGGCCGTCGTACTCGAGCTTGTACAGCAGCATACGCACGGCGCAGCGATCGCCCAAGGGAATAATGGCGACGCGGCTCACCTCCGACAAGCTGCCCTGGTAGGCAAACCCAAGCACCGACTTAGCCGGGATTTTAACCCGACTCTCAAGGCCATCCTGGCCGATCATCATGGTTCGAAAGGGAACATCGGGGTGGGCCGCGTCTGCGTAGACGCCCGCTGGCATGGCTTTCAGCGCCGCGCGGATCTCCTTCCACATGGGGTGAATGTTGTAGTCGTGGTCCGATTCGTTGATCCCATAGAGGTGGCGATCGCTCACTTTTAGAATGCCAATATACCCATCATAAAAAAGTATTTTGGCGTGCTCTGAGGCAAAGAAATGAAATGCCGGATAGAACCTTAGATCGGCAGCCGGGGGAATAGAGAGGATAGTTTCCAGGCTGCCATCGTCCCGGATGAATAGGGATGACACGGTGCCCGCATTTGGCGATGCGGCGATGTACAGGCCAGAGGGTAATTTGGCGGCCCGGATGGCTGTTTGTAATTTCTGCCAGTCTGGGGTCAGGGTGTAGTAATAGCCACTGGTGTTGATAATTTGCAAGCTGGGTTCAGCGGGGCGGGCAAACATCAAAAACCCTTCGGGGTCTTGATACAGAAGACTGTCTTCCAGGGGAGCCTGCTTGATGGCTAAATCGGTGGCTAAATCAGCCTTAGTCAGTTGGAATTGCGTCAGGTCAATCGCCTCGTACATGCGGTACTGGCCATCGGTATTGGGGTGAGCGAGATCAAAGGATAGCCCAGGCTTCCAGCGGCCTCGACCATCATTCAACACCGCCAACCAATTCAACACCGGTACGCCCCAGGTCAGCATACGCTGGTGGGTTTCTCGCAGCCGGTGGTACTGATCTAAAGAATAGCCACCGTGGGGATAGACGCCGCCTAGCACTGGACGGGCCCCCATCGCTTGGGTCATCTTGATCAGTTGTTGGAGGCCGTTTTCAAAGCGCCGCTGAATGGCGCGGTATTGCTCCGGCGCACTGGTGGCCAGACCCTCATTGCCGAGGGAGAGGGCAATAATGACGATGTCGGGTTGTTCGGGGCCAACAACCTGGGAAAATCGAGCGATCGTTGTGGCGACATTGGTGCCAATCGCAGAGACATTGACCAGCTGATGGCCATAGCACTGCTGCAAGGCTTGCCCCAAATGCCAGGCCCAGCCTCGCAATAACCAGGCACTACATCCCACTGCCACAGAACTGCCAATCACGACAATCTTGAGTCCTTCCGGACTGGGAGCCGCGACGGGAAGAGCGTCGGGCTCTGCCCAATAGCCGTAGGGTGACGGCTGATGGGTGCCAAATTGGCCATCGTCAACAATGATCGGGCTGGGGAGGGGTTCCCGCTCCAGCGGCACCCAGCGGTTGGCGGCCAAGGTTTCCCAGGCCACGCGGCCATCGATGCCAAGTCGCACATATTTGTACTCAACCGGGCGATCGCCCGATGCGGCCAAGGTGCGATCGCTCCAGTCGATATCAGCCCACCACAGCGGATAGCGATCGCGGCTGGTGCGGAGACGCACACACCGGGCCACATCCCACTGCCCCAGCTCCACACTTGAACCCACCAGCGCGATCGTTTCCTCGGGCCGGGTCACTGCACTGATCTGGAACCGATACATACAGCCCTTCTTTAGCTCAGCTAAGATGCCAGATCAATCGTTGGGGTAGCCGCCAAAACGCCCGCAGCGGTTCTGACGATTCACGCCTGATTAAGATTGACCCGAAGCTACCACAGTCAAAGGGTCTGGGCTGTCTTGACCATCACTTTGGAGGTTAATGGGGGGTTAAGTTTGGGAGAATTCAAAGTTCAAAAGTCAAAATTCAAAGTTCAGCTCCTGACCCCTGACTCCTAACCCCTAACTCCTGCTCGGGCGTTGGGCCGGGGTAGCAAAGGCCTGCTGGAGCTGGTCTGTCCGCTGGGTGGCGGTTTCGGGGGGCGGCGAGACCCACAGCGATTCGTAGAAGAAGAACGACATGCCAGCGTAGGCGCGATCGCGCACGGCGGCCATCTGGTCGGTGATGAAACTCATCTTGACGGGATCGGCGCGCAGGCCGCTGAGAATGCCGATAGCGACGGGAATCTTGCGCTCCGCCGCCTCGATGGAGGGCTTGTTGAGCTCCCACATGAAGCGGTTTTGGTCGCTGCGGTAGACCTGAATCACCAGCTCATCCACAATGCCCCGGTTGACCCACTCCGGCCAGTCTTGCAGGTAGTGGACGTAGGCAAAGGGGTAGGGGTTGGGCGAGATCGACACCACGGCGTTGGGACGGCGGGCCGCCACTAGCTTATGCACCTCGGACAAAAAATCAGAGATTTTGTTGGCCCGCCAGGCCATCCACTCAGGGTTTTGGGGATCGGTGGGCGGCTCTTGGCCATTGTGCTCGGCCCGGTAGAGATTAATGGTGTAGGGGTCGTAGCCAAACTCCACCGGCAGGCCCAGGTGGTCGTCAAACTGAAAGCCATCGATGTCGTAGTTCGCCACCAGATCGTTGATCAGTTCCAGCATAAACTTCTGCACCTGGGGATGAAACGGGTTCATCCAGCGGCGGGGGATCACGTCACCCTCCATCCAAATGCCGGGATCGGCCACGGGGGCATCCTGGGGTAGAAACTCGTCAACCTGGGCGACCCACTGGTCAGCCCGCTGCTTTTCTCGGGGGCGATCGCTGGCCTTGGGGGTGTCTAGGCTGGGGATAAATTCGGTGGGCCTGGCCTTTGACGGCTCTACAGCTACGGTCAGCTGGGACTTCACCTCTGGAATGACTCCATTCGGCGGCAGCGGGGCTGGCTCGACCCGCGTTTGGGTAAACCAGTCGGGGCGGCGGCGGTAGAGCTCGTAGTTGGCGGGGGTCATAAAGCCAAACTCAAACCAGGGCACCACCGCCATGCCTCGGGCATGGCCAAAGTCGATCGCCTCCTGCACCATGTCGCGATCGCTCTCGCTGGCGGGGCCGGGGGCCCGAGTATCGCCGTAGAGGTGCTGGCTCACCCCCAGCTCGCGCTGGGCGGTGGGGCTGGGGTAGAGGGTGTGGCCAAAGTTCCACACCACGGGGTAAATCGTGTTGAAGTTGAGATCGGCCAGGCGGTTGATAGCTGCCTCCAGAGCGGCGGTAGAGAACAGCACCTGGCTGTCGATGTTGGTGATCCAGACCCCGCGCAGTTCGCGATCGGGAATGGCGACCTCGGGGGTCTGGGCCTCGGCCACCCAGGCGGGGTCGATCCAGCGGCGCAGTTCGGGGTTGGGGGCAGCCCGGCACACCAGCGCGGCGGCCTCCCCCCGGGTGAGGCGCTGGGTAGGGTTGAGGCGGTTGCCCTGGGGATAGTTCACCACCACGCCGAGAACCAGGCCAGTGGCGACGCCTTCGCGGGCGTATTGGGGCACCTGGCGGCCATCTTCGAGGCTGGCGTTGATGATGGTGTTGGCGGCAATTTGATAGTTGCCGCCCAGCTTAGCGGCCAGGGCCATGATCGCTTCGGCCCGCACCAGGGGGCGATCGCGCTGAAAGTACTGGGCCGGGTAGTGGCTCGCCACCGTCGGCGCGGTGGCAATACCCAGGGCCGCTTCCAGGGGGTTGGCCCAGCCCCCCGACTGAGCCGGGGGGCTGATCTGGTTGAGCCAGGCCACATAGTCGCCCCAGAGAATGGGCTCGTCGGGGTAAAACAATCCACTGCTGTCGGCGGTGATGAGCCCCGTCTGGGCCAGGGCGGTAATGCAATCCTGCGCCCAGGGGCTCTGAATGTCGGTGGGAATGAGGGGCCGGGGCGGGGTGATCGGCACCGCTTCAGGGATGATCAACTCCTCGTCATCGGGGGGGAAC
>JAIXUR010000535.1 GCA_027483425.1 Cyanobacteriota bacterium
GGCGGGGTATTTGGGCTATCGGGAGACGGTGCTGGAGTTTAGGGATGATGTGGCGATTCCCGATGCCCTACGCCCGGTCGGCACCTGGGTGGCCGATGATGAGGACGACGACGAGCAGCCCTAGAGCACGGGTACAGTATGGCTAAAAACCCGGTTTCTTCGTCGCTGCGCTACCGATGTGACTGGTATTCAGGACGAGAAACCGGGTTTCTGTACTGATGTTCTAGGGATTTGCTTTTTTCAGGCCATGTCAACCGCTGTAGATGAAGACTGCGGGCTGAAAGCCAGATCTGCCGCTGGGGGCATTTCGCAGCCCCCAGACCCCAGCTTCGCACGGCCTAGGGCCTACGAGCAGGACGTTCCGTCGTCCTGCACCTCACGGAAGAGACTGATCGGTAGGATGTTTAAATCTCTGTTCGGCCCATGAACCTGTGGGCAACGATAAACCCTGCTATCCCAACATCCCCGATATAGGGCAGACACACGAGTCTGCCCCTACTCCAACGACTCCCGATACCGCGCCAGCAGGGGCTGCAAAAAATCGTAGCCGTCTACGCCAATCACCGCCAGGAACTGGCGGCGGTGGTCGGCCAAAATGCTCTCGAGGGTGGCGGGGCCAAGTTGGCCGTAGAGAATGCTGAGCAAGGCAGCGGGTTGCCGCCATTCGGGGGAGTCGATCTGGTGGAGCAGGTACATGCCGAGGCAGCCGGTGAGGACGGCTTGCTCGAGGTTGCCATCGCCCTGGTGGGCGGCGGCTAAATTGGCAAAGTTAGAGGCCATTAGGAAGCGATCGCCGATCGCCTGGGCCACCTGTAGCCCCTGCTGGAGGGACTGAATGGCGGCGGGGTACTGGCCGAGCTTGAGCTGGGCAATGCCGAGGCTGTTGGCGCAGAGGGCCTGGCTGGGGCGATCGCCCATTTGCTCTGACAGGGCCAGCCCCTGCTCGAGGTAGCTGAGGACGGTTTCGTACTGCTCGGTGGGCAGTAGCTGGGACTGTCCCTGGGCGACCTGGCTGTAGCCAAGGTTGGTGAGGGCGTTGGCTTGGCCGATGCGATCGCCGCTCTGGCGGGCCAAAATGAGGGCTCGCTGGCTGTGGCTTTCGGCGGTTTCAAAGTCTTGGCGGGCGACGCAGGTGCGGCTGAGGTGGTTGAGGCTGGCAATTTCGCAGGGGGTATCCTGGGCCTCGCGGGCCACCTCTAGGGCCTGCTGATGAAATCGCTGGGCCTGGTTGTAGTTGCCCAGGGCTCGCTGGGAGTAGCCCAGCAGGGTGAGAATGCGGGCTTTGACCGCCGTGTTTGGAACCTCTTGGAGGGGTTGATCGAGGTAGTCGAGCAGGGCGCGTAGGGGTTCGCCGGAGAGCGCCGTAAACAGGCCGCCGTAGAGCGGGAAATAGCTCTGGTTGGCAAACTGCCGCAGCCCCTGGAGGGCCAGCTGAAATGACCCCATGGACAGGGTGCGCTGGCCCTGCTGGCTGAGGCGGTTGGAGATCTGGCCCCACACCACCGCAAAGGTCAGAAAGGTGGCGATCGACAGTCGCTTACCGGCCTGGGGATCGTAGGGTTGGCGATCGAACCAGTTCACCAGGGCGAGCTGGAGTCGCTGTAGGACGACGCCCCAGGCGATCCAGTCGGTCACCGCCAGGGGGGATGCGACGCCAGCGGCGGTGACGGCTTGGTGCAGGGCCAGGTCGTCGAAGAGGCGTTTCAGGGCGGGGTGGCTAACGACGGTGCTCCAATGACGCCACGGGCCGGAGCGCTCACCGGGCTGGCTGAAGCCGAGCTGCTCCCCCTGGGTGTAAATCCAGCCGACGACGTCGCCTTCGAGCTGCTGCCAGGCGGTCAGCCCCTGGTCTAGCCCCTCGGCCAGGGTGGCCAGGGCGGGGGCGACCTCGGTGGCGGGGGCAGCGTTGGGCGCTACGGGGGCCTGCCTCAGGGCCTGGGCCAGTTGGCCAAATTGTTCTCTCGACAGGGGTTGGTCACGGTTGGGATCTAGGCAAGCGAGGAGCTGCAGCAGGCGTTCTTCGGGCGGGGCATTGAGAATGTCGGCTTCTACCCCCGTGAGCATGGCTGTGGCCTGATTGTCGGCCTGCCAGCGCTGCCATTCGCTCTGAATGGTGGTCAGAGCCCGGTGCTTCCGCATGGCTTTGGCCTGTTTGAGTTCGTCATCGCTGGGGGCCAGTTCGGGCTCTAGGGCGGCTAGGGTCGTTGCCAACGCCCGCTCAAACAGTTCCCCGCTGCCGGGCTCTACCTTGGCCTGCAGCATCCGGTAGACCTGCTGCTTAGACTGAATTTTGCCCTTGAGCGTAGCGACCACAATCTCATCAATGAGGGCTTGGTAAGGTTGAGTCATAGGTTGTCAGGCCGTGTAGAGTGAACGAGATTACAGGGACTGTTGCCCAAGTTTGACATAGTTTTTTCTAGGATTCAGCCTCTTAGGTGAGCTGTGGCCGTGGCCCACACCCCGGTGGGGTAGCCTAGGGGTAAGGAAATTTCTGGGCAAGAAGATATCCCAAGGTAGGGGTGCAGGGCCTGCGCCCGTGGGAGAAATTAAAATTCTTCGGTATTTTCGTTGCTGGAATTGTCCTAACCCCTGAGCGTGAATCCCTTAGATGCGAGTAATACATGGGTGGAGGCCCCTGGAGTAGCACCCATGCCGGGGTGCATCGGCTGCTGCGAATCCGTTCCCTGCTGCCCCAGGGGGTGACGGGGCTGGTGGCGGTTTCGGGTGGTCAAGACTCGGTGTGCCTGCTCAAGCTGCTGATCGATTTGCAGCCCAAATGGGGTTGGCGACTGCAGGTGGTGCACTGCGATCACCGCTGGCGACCCGATTCTGCGGCCAATGCCGACTTTGTGCAAGACCTCTGCGAGCGATGGGGAGTCGCCTGCCAGGTGGTCGTGGCCGATGCCGATTACCCTACCGAAGCGGCGGCCCGCCAGTGGCGCTACCAGGTGTTTGAGACCCTGGCTCACCAAGGGAACTGGACCCATGTGGTGACGGGGCATACGGCTAGCGATCGCGCCGA
>JAIXUR010000298.1 GCA_027483425.1 Cyanobacteriota bacterium
CGAGCAAACCTCTCACACCTTAAATAACTACCTCTGGGGCGAAGCCGCCATTGAAGCCGCCGCCTACGACGTGAGTTTGGCGGCGGGATTGCCTGCGGCGGGCAGTCTGTACCTGGTGCCTTCCAGCGTTAAGGCCGACGACATTGCCCGGGTACTCAAGGACGGCTACGACGTCAAACTGCTCAACGACGGCTTTCGTAAGCTGGTCAAGGCTCTGGAGTTAGACTATCTGTTCATCGACACCCACCCTGGACTGTCGAAGGAGACCTTTCTCTCCATTGCCATTTCCCACGTGCTGATTCTCATTCTGCGGCCCGATAAGCAGGACTACCAGGGCACCGCCGTCACCATCGACATCGCCCGGCAGCTCAACGTGCGGAAAATGCTGCTGGCCATCAATAAAGCCTACGGTTCTCTTAACTTTGAGGCCCTTAAGCAAAGGGTGGAAGAAACCTACGGTGCCCCGGTGGCGGGGATTTTTCCGCTGTCGGAGGAGGTTGTACAGCTGGCCAGCGAGGGGGTATTTTGCACCAAGTTTCCAGACCACCCGGTCAGCCAGGAGTTTACGAAGGTGGCCGCTCAAATTATGGCAGAGGGGTAAGCCGCCATGACTAAAGGTGATTTTTCGTCCCTGGTGAGTTCGATTCAGGCGGTGGCCTCGCCCTTTCGCCAGTATCTCAACGATTTGCACGATAAATACCAGGGGGCCATGGATGGCACCGTGGCCGACTATATTCCAGAACTGGCCCTGGCGGATCCCAACTGGTTTGGCATCTGCGTGGTGACCCAAGCTGGCCAGATGTTTGAGGTGGGCGACTGCGATCAGCTGTTTACCATTCAGTCGATTTCCAAGGCCTTTGTCTATGGCCTGGCCCTAGAGGACCACGGGCGAGACTACGTCAACAGTAAGGTCAGTGTTGAGCCGACCGGCGAAGCCTTTAACGCCATTGTGCTGGATGAGGTGACTAACCGCCCCTACAACCCGATGGTGAATGCCGGGGCGATCGCCACCGCCGACCTGATCAAGGGCGACAGTGCCACGGAACGGCTCAAGCGCATGCTGGCCATGTTTAAGCGCTACACCGGGCGCGATGTTGATGTGAATGTGCCGGTGTTTCTCTCGGAGAAGAGTACGGGGTTTCGCAATCGAGCGATCGCCTACCTGATGCTCAACTTTGGCATGGTCACCGATCGCGTCGACGAAACCCTCGATCTCTACTTTCAGCAGTGCTCAATCATGGTCAACGCCAAGGATCTGGCCATGATGGCGGCGACCCTAGCCAACGGCGGTGTCAACCCGGTCACCGGCGAGCGGGCCCTCGACGAGCACTACGTGCAGGATGTGATCAGCGTGATGTTGACCTGTGGCATGTACGACTACTCTGGGGAATGGGTGTATCGGGTGGGGCTACCCGCCAAGAGCGGTGTGGGGGGAGGCATCACCGCCCTGGCCCCCGGCAAACTGGGCATTGGCACCTTTTCACCCCCGCTGGATGCCAAGGGCAACAGCTATCGGGGCATTCAGGTGTGCAGCGATCTCTCCCGCGACTTTGGCCTGCATCTGTTTAATGTGGCCGAGGCCGAGTACAAGCTCGACGACTGGCTCACCGGCAACGGTGCCGATAGCTGGTAGGCCCAGGGCTAAAATAGTCTGGAAAAGCGCTGTGCCTAGGGGTAGTCACCCCTCGTCCATCTAGCCTGACATTACCTAGGGTTTATGGGTTCTGTTCCTCCCGAATCGCCCCTAGCGGGCTGGTCAAAGTATGACCTATCAAAACTGTGGCGGGGGCGTCAAATTTCCCTGCGGCGACTGCTGCTGATCACCTTTGTCGGCCAAATTTTGGGCATTGTCAGCCTCATTGGCTACCTGTCATGGCGCAACGGCCAGAAAACCGCCAACAACCTGGGGGGCCAAATTCGCCAGGAGCTCACCTACCGCATCGAGCAAGAGCTACGCCGCTACTTTGAAACCCCCCACGAGATCAACCGGCTCAACGTGGCGGCCTTTGCCCGAGGGGAGCTCGATGTGATCGGCGGTACCTTTGGCGAGGCTCAGCTCTACCAGCAGATGAAAATTGCCCCCAACTTGGCCTTTGTGTACTGCGGCAGCGCCAACAGTGGCGAGTTTTTTGGGGTGCTGCGATCGCCCGCAGATGGCTCGCTCCAGCTCTCCTACGGCAACCGCAGCAACGACTTCTTTCGCGACTACTACAGTCTAGATGTCAGCGGCAAGCGCACCTTTCCGCTGCGCCGGGCCGACAAAACCTTCGATGCCCGCGTGCGGCCCTGGTACTATGCGGCGGTCAGTGCCGAAGGCCCCGCCTGGACACCCGTGTACATTGCCTTTACCACCGGCCTGCCCAATATTACCGCCAGTCTGCCAGTGTACGATCGCTCCGGCAGCCGACTGCTCGGCGTTTGCGCCACCGATGTGGTGCTGCCCGAAGAGTTTCGCAATTTTTTGCGGGGGTTGCAGATTGGCGAAAACGGCCAGGCCTTTGTCATTGATCGCAAGGGGCAGCTGATTTCTAACTCCACCGACGAGCCGCTGATGGTGGGCGAAGCCGAAAACGCCCGGTCGGTGCTGGCGGTGGAGAGCCAAGACCCCCTGGTGCGATCGGCGGCGCAGTATTTAGTCAAGCAGTTCGGCGGGCTGGAGCAGCTTGAGGGCAAGCAGCAGCTACAGTTTGCCCTCGACGGCAAACTACAGTTTCTCGAAGTGGTGCCCTTTCAAGACGACTTTGGCCTCGACTGGCTGATTGTGGTGGTCGTCCCCGAAGCCGACTTTCTGGGACAGGTCGACGCCAATACCCGCACCACCGCCGCCCTATCGATTGCGGCGGTATCAGCCGCCATTTTGCTGGCCATTTTAGCCAGCCGCTGGATTACCCGGCCGATTATGGCGGTGGCTGCATCCTCAGAGTTGATGGCAGAGGGCAGCCCACCGCAACCGGTCAAACTGACGGCGATTACAGAAATGCAGGCCATGGCCACCGCCTTTAACACCATGACCGCTCGGCTGCACAGCACTCTGTCGGCCCTGCGCCAGAGTGAGGATCAAAACCAAGCGCTGATGGCCGCCATCCCCGACCTGTTGATTCGGGCTCGGCGCGACGGTACCTACATCGAGATCATGGGTAAAGACCGCCTCCAGGTTCACGACCCAGCCTCCTTCATTGCGGGGACTAATGTGTTTGCCTCGCTACCGGCCCCGGCGGCTGAGCAGCGGATGGAGGCTATTCGAGCGGCGCTAGCCACCGGCACCCTACAGCTCTACGAGCAGCAGATCACCATCGACGACCAAACCTTCTACGAAGAGGTGCGCGTGATGCCATTTACCGAAGACCAGGTGCTGATTATGGTGCGCGATATCACCGATCGCAAGCGGGCCGAGGTAGGCCTGCGCATTGCCGAAGAAAACTACCGCAGTATCTACGAAAATGCCCTCGAAGGTATTTTTCAGTCCGGCGCAGACGGTCGGTTTATCAGCGTGAACCCGGCCATGGCCGAGATCTATGGCTATGGCTCCCCCGAGGAGCTGATGGAAAGCATTCAAAACATTCGGTCCCAGGTCTACGTTGACCCCAAGGACGAAAAAACCTTCACCACCGAGCAGAAGGAACATGGCGAGGTGATCGGGTTTGAGTACCGCGTCTACCGCCGCGACGGCAGCATTATCTGGGTGAGAGAAAACAGCCGCGCTGTGGTGGACGACAACGGCGTATTGCTTTACTACGAAGGTATCTTGCAAGACATTACCGAGCGCAAGCGGATAGAGAATGACCTCCGCCGCCAGTTGGAAGAATTGCGGATCGAAATCGATCACCAAAAGCTGGAACAAGATGTGGCCAGCATTACCCAGAGTGGCTATTTTCAAGAAATTCGGGCGGCGATCGCCGAGGTCGATCTCGACGAGTTTTGGAAATAGGGGTCAGCGCAAAGGTCGAGTGCCCCGGCACTGGATGAGGTGAGGGGCTATGGGCGAGTATTACTCGCTGAGCCTGTAGGTCTGGCGGGTGGCCAGGGAGGACTTGCGATCGCCCTAGCCGCCCTGCCCCAAGGCTTGGCTGGCACAGGCATGAAGATATCTGGGCGATCGCCGCTAGCGGTGAGGGGCTGGTTATACTGATTTTGTCAGCCTAATCACCCCTATAGGGCAATTAGGCTGACGTGTTTCTACCTAATCACCCGCTTGGGGTGTATGGGCTGATGTATTTCTACCTAATCACCCGCATCAGGGAGTTAGGCGGAATGGTTCCCTCTAATCAAGAGGTAGCTGGCATTAGGTGATCGGTTAGGACGGCACTTCGAGTTAACTTGTATGACCCTGAGCGTCAATTGAGTTTTTCATAAGTGGAAGTTAATGGATGAAGGTTA
>JAIXUR010000548.1 GCA_027483425.1 Cyanobacteriota bacterium
CTCTATACCTCGACTGAATCGCAGCTAGAAACCTCTGAGCGGCTGCTTCGAGGCGTGGCGATCGCCACCAATGCGCTCCTAACCATTAGTGATTATCGAGACGCCATCGGTGCGGCCCTAGCCACCCTTGGCGAAGCCACCCAGGTCGATCGAATCTATATTTTTGAGCACCACAATCATCCCGAGACCCAGGCACCGGCCATTAGCCAGCGATGGGAATGGGTGGCCGCAGGAATCGTGGCTGAAATTGACAACCCCATGCTGCAAAATTTGCCCTACAGCGAATTTTTGCCGCGCTGGAATGACGAATTAAGCCAGGGTCGCCCGATTGTTGGATTAGTTAAAGACTTTCCTGAATCCGAGCGAGCGGTGCTAGAGCCGCAAAATATTTTGTCAATCTTGGTGGTGCCGATCAAGATCAAAGATCATGTTTGGGGGTTTGTTGGGTTTGATCAGTGCCACAGTGCCCACCAGTGGACCGAGACAGAAGTTACCACTCTGTGGGCGATCGCGGGTAGTTTTGGCGGCACCATTGCTCGACACCAGGCGGAGCAGGCGCTCCAGGAGATGAATCGCACCCTAGAGGAAAAAGTTGAACAACGAACCACCGAGCTGAAAATCGCCAAGGAACAGGCGGACAATGCTAACCAGGCCAAGAGTGAGTTCCTCGCCAACATGAGTCACGAATTGCGAACTCCACTCAACGGAATTTTAGGCTATGCCCAAGTCCTATCTCGCTCCCCAGCGATTTCGAAGCAAGACCGCCATGGCGTCACGATTATTCACCAGTGTGGTGTCCACCTGCTGACCCTGATTAATGAGATCCTCGACCTCTCTAAGATAGAGGCCCGCAAATTCGACCTCATGCCAACGGCCCTATACCTACCTTCGCTGCTACAAAGCATTGTGGAACTCTGTAAGATCGAGGCCGACAAAAAAGGCATTAGCTTTTTCTACCGGCCTAGCTCCCGTCTGCCTAACGGTGTAAAGGTTGATGAAACCTGCCTCCGGCAAGTGTTGATAAATTTACTCAACAATGCGATTAAATTCACGGATTCTGGATCGGTCACGCTACAGGTAGAGGTGCTGAAGCTATCGGCCTCCCAGGTGTCGCTGTTCTTTGAGATTATTGATACGGGCATTGGCATTGCCGAAGCCGACTACCCCAAACTGTTTGAGGCCTTTGAGCAAATCTACGACCCTCGCCGCCAGGCGGGAGGCACCGGCCTAGGGCTCACCATTAGCCAACGGATCATTCAGCTGATGGGGAACCGGATCGAGGTGAGCAGCCAACTGGGCCAGGGGAGCAAATTTTCCTTTGGTTTAGACCTGCCCCTGGTTGAAGATTGGGTGCAACAACAAAGCAGTCTCAACGTCAGCGATCGCATCGTGGGTTACGAGGGTCAACCCATGACCATTTTAGTGGTTGACGATCATTGGGAAAATCGGGCGGTGGTTTCCAGCTTGCTCGAACCCCTCGGATTTAACGTCATCGAAGCTGGCCATGGCAAAGATGGTCTAGATCAGCTGCGATCGCAGTCCCCTGACCTGATCATTACTGACCTGGCGATGCCGGTGATGGATGGCTTCGAACTGATCAAAACCATTCGCCATACCCAGGATCTCAAGCATTACCCCATCGCAGTTTCCTCGGCCTCGGTCTCCCCAACCGATCAGCAAATGGCCCTTGAGCAAGGGGGAGATTACTTTTTGGCTAAACCCATAGATGCCTCAGCCCTGTTTAAAATGATCGCTGACGGTCTGCACCTGGACTGGATCTACGAGACCCAGTCCCCTAGCTTGCCCAAGTCCGCATCAAATGATATTGTTCTACCACCCCTTCAAACCTTAGAAACTCTCCTGAATTTAACCCGTCAAGATAATATTAAAGACCTGCGAAAGCAATTAGAAAAACTCATTCATAAGGATATCCAATACATGTCTTTTGCTGAACCAATTATCCAGCTTTCAAGGCAGTACAAAACTGACGAAATTGAAGATATTCTAAATCAATGCTTGCTTG
This sequence comes from Cyanobacteriota bacterium, assembly GCA_027483425.1. Taxonomy (GTDB): domain Bacteria; phylum Cyanobacteriota; class Cyanobacteriia; order Phormidesmidales; family Phormidesmidaceae; genus Nodosilinea. The sequence continues at coordinate 2,024 of JAIXUR010000548.1, forward strand.
AGGGTTCAGTCAATGAGGAATAGCGTCGAAATTTTAGTCGTTGACGATATCGTTGAAAATCTCGAAATCGTCACGGAAGTGCTATCTGCTGTAGGCTATGATGTCGCGGCTGTCACCAGTGGTCGTCGGGCTCTAAAAAGACTTCAGACCTATATTCCAGATCTGATTTTGCTTGATGTCAAAATGCCAGATATTGATGGCTTTGAAGTCTGTCGTCAGATCAAGAGCAATGAACTCACGGCTGATATTCCAATTATTTTTATTACCGCATTCTCAGAGCCTGAAAATATCGGAAAAGGGTTTTTTGTCGGAGCTGTTGATTATATCCATAAACCGATCCAAGAACTTGAGCTATTGTCGCGGGTCAAAAATCATCTGGAACTACAGCGCCTGCGCCAATCTTTGGAACAGCAGGTGGTCGAACGAACCTATGATCTGGAAGTTGCCATGGCTCAATTGCAAGAGGCGTTGACCCAGCTGCAAGAAGCCCAGCTGAAAATGCTGCAAAGCGAGAAAATGGCCACCCATGATCCCCTGACGGAATTGCCCAATCGACGGCTGTTGATGGAGCGCCTGGAAACCTCTCTGGCCATCTCTCAACATTCTCGCCAGGCGATCGCACTGATCTTTTTAGATCTAGATGGGTTTAAACAAATCAACGACACCTACGACCATCAGGCCGGTGATGATCTACTGGTGGAAGTGACCCAGCGATTGCAGGCTTGCTTGAGAAAGCGCGATGGTCTGTTTCGCCTGGGGGGCGACGAATTTGTGATTTTAATCGATCAGGTCGAATCTACGGTGGCCGTGATTGAACTGGCGAAGCGACTCCTGGCTAACCTGCAAAGACCCTTTAAAATCAAGGGTCACACGGTGACTATAGGCGGCAGTTTTGGCATCAAGGTCTATGACGGGCAGGCCGATCAAACGGTGCGTGAGGTCTTATCCGATGCCGACAATGCCATGTATAAGGCCAAGGCGCACAGAAACTGTGTGGTCCTCCATGGGGAAGCGGTCTTCCATGGGGTTGACTGACCACGGGGGGCAAGGTAGGACAATTCTGGCAACAAAAATACCGAAAAATTTTGATTCCTCCTCAGGGCGCAGGGCTCTGCGCCCCTACCGGGGGTATATGCTTTAACAACTTGCTCTTAGCCAGCACCATTGTCTCGATCCCATGGCCCTACCGCTTTCCCTAGCCCCCGACCTAGACCAGGGGCGGCTAGAGCTGATGTTGTTTACCCGCTACCCAGAGGCGGGGCGGACTAAGACTCGCCTGATTCCCCACCTGGGCCCGGAGGGGGCC
>JAIXUR010000533.1 GCA_027483425.1 Cyanobacteriota bacterium
TCGGTTTTACCAACCCCGGTGGGGCCGAGAAAGATAAAGCTGGCGATCGGTCGGTTGGGGTCAGCTAGTCCGGCCCGCGATCGCTGGATGGCATCGGCCACGGCGGTGACCGCTTCCTCTTGGCCAATCACCCGGTGGTGCAGTTCATCCTCCAGCAGCAGCAGCTTCTGCATTTCAGACTGAACCAGCTTGCTGATCGGAATGCCTGTCCACTTGGAGATAATTTCGGCGATGTCTTCCTCGGTGACCTCCTCACGTAGCAGGGTTTTGCCGGTGGTTTGGGTGGCGGTGAGCTGGGTTTCGGCGGTTTCGAGCTGGCGCTGGAGCTCGGTGAGCTTACCGTACTTGAGTTCGGCAGCCCGGTTGAGGTCGTAGTCGCGCTCGGCCTGCTGAATTTCGATATTGATGCGATCGATGTCTTCTTTGATCGACTGAATGTGGTCAATGGTGTCTTTTTCAGACTGCCACTGGGCATTGAGGGCGCTCTGCTGCTCCTTGAGGTCGGCTAGTTCTTTCTCAATCCGCCCCAGCCGCTCCAGAGAGGCGACATCGCTTTCTTTTTTGAGCGACAAACGCTCCATCTCCAGCTGAAGAATCTTGCGATCGACTTCGTCTAGCTCTTCGGGCTTAGAGGTGATTTCCATCTTCAGCTTGGCGGCGGCCTCATCGACCAGGTCAATGGCTTTGTCGGGCAAAAAGCGATCGCTAATGTACCGAGTCGACAGGGTGGCCGCGGCCACCAGGGCGCTGTCGGAAATTTTGACCCCGTGGTGAACTTCGTAGCGCTCCTTCAGCCCGCGCAGAATGGAGATAGTATCGGGCACCGTGGGCTGATCTACATACACCTGCTGAAAGCGGCGCTCGAGGGCGGCGTCTTTTTCAATGTATTTGCGGTACTCATCCAGGGTCGTGGCACCAATGCAGCGCAGTTCGCCCCGGGCCAGCATGGGCTTGAGCAGATTGCCCGCATCCATGGCACCCTGGGTGGCCCCGGCCCCCACCACCGTATGAATTTCGTCGATAAAGAGAATAATCTGGCCTTCGGAGTCGGTGACTTCCTTGAGCACCGCCTTCAGGCGCTCCTCAAACTCGCCCCGGTACTTGGCCCCGGCAATCAGCGACCCCATATCCAGCGAGATCAACTGTCGATCCTTGAGGGATTGAGGCACGTCGCCGCTGACAATGCGCTGGGCCAGCCCTTCGGCGATCGCGGTTTTGCCCACCCCTGGCTCGCCAATCAGCACCGGGTTATTCTTGGTGCGGCGGGAGAGAATCTGGATCGTCCGGCGAATCTCGTCGTCGCGACCAATCACCGGATCGAGTTTGCCCCGGCGGGCGGCCTCGGTGAGGTCACGTCCGTACTTCTCGAGGGATTGGTACTTGCCTTCGGGGTTTTGGTCGGTCACTTTTTGGGTGCCTCGAATATCTTGAATAACCTGCTTGAGCTTCGCTTCACTCAGGCCTAGCTCTTGAAACAGGGCCTTGCCAAAGCGGATGTCGCCGGGGTAGGCCAGGATCAGGTGTTCGATGGAAATATAGTCGTCGCCGTAGTCTTTTTTGTACTTGTCGGCGCGATCGAGCAGGGTATCCAACGACTTGCCTAAATAGACCGACGCCCCGCTGCCCGAGACCTTAGGCTGGCTGGCCATAAAGGCTTCGGTGCGATCGCGCAGCTGCTGTCCGTTGGCTCCTAGTTTGACAAAAATACTGCTGGCCAGGCCGTCTTGATCCAGCAGAGCCAGTAGTAGGTGGTCGCTTTCAATCTGCTGCTGCTGGGCCTGTTTCGTAATATCCTGGGAGCGCACAATGGCATCCCAGGCTTTTTCAGTAAATTGGCTTTGGGTGGGTTGCATAGGCTCTTCTCCCCAGGCTATGGGGCGCGTTAACGATTGGGTATGCCTGTATTGTAAAAAGAGTTGCCTACCCAGCAGGATCGGTGTTCACGATTGTTCTCAGGCGGGTTGCCGCCTTTAGAGGGTGTTTGAAAAGGGCTGTCCCAGATCTGATTTGCCACCAAGAGACAGCAAAAACGCTCCATGCCAGATCCAAATAAATATTTAAATGGATTAAAAGCCTATACCGGGTTTAAGCCAGTAGGAATACCTGTTCGCCCAGACGGTGATCGCTAGCCCAGACCCATTCATTTCACCTCCTGGCACTGGTGGGCGAGAGAAAATTCGTTACGCGCCTGTTCTAACCTCAGCTGTCTTAGTTCAGGATCTTGAAGGTTGTCTAGGGTTTGCTTCACCCCAGAAAAAAAGCTTGGATATGACAACACCGGCTTTGCCTCAGTCTGATACTTGAGAACAGCCAATCCCTTACCGCAGAAATCTGGATCGTTATAGACCAGGGTCAGCCCTGGATAGGTCTTTAACCATCGAGCAACCGCCGCTTTCTCATCATCGCGCCCAGCGTCATCTAGGACGATCAGGGCATTGAGGTTCAGGTAAGGGTAAATCAGCGGTAGTGCCCCATCGCGGCCAAAGAAAAACTGAGGGGCATCGATCAAAACCAGGTCAAAGGGGGCCCTAGCGGCTAGGGCTTGAACGGCACTCTTGTACCAAAAATACAGCCCAAGGCGGCCCCAGCCCAGCTCGGGTTTAGTGACAATCATGGCGGCATCAACCGTTTCCTGTTGCTGGACCAGGGCCCATTGGTCGACGCACCAGCGAGGCGACTGCTCAAGGGAGGTGAGTCTGCCACCCCCCCCTAAGGATAGGGCCGTTGCCAGCACCACCGAAGAAGAACCAGCCCCAAACTCAAGCACGCTCTTAGGCTGCAGTTGACCGACCAGCTGCCCTAAAAAGTTGGCTGCCGCAGGGGTAATGGCCCAGCCGCCCGGACAACTCGCGACGACCGACTGCAGGGCTGGCGTCAGATTTTGAGCCTCTAGGAGTGCACTAATGCAAATATTCTGGGGTAGCTCAGAGGGCCCATCGCCCCACATTTCTGGAGGAACGGTATTCGGCATAGTTGACGCTCAGTAAGAATTTTAAGATTAACCGAGGACTAGGAGCCAAAGGAGGGGGTATCGAGGCCAAAGGCCTGGGCCGGCGGCAGCTGAAGCAGACTGAGGAGGCCATCGAGCATGTACTGTACAGCCAGGGCCGCCAGCAGCACCCCCAGCACGCGGGTGACGACGTTGATGCCAATCTGCCCCAGTACCTTGGCCAAGGGCTGCGACAGCAGCAGAAATAGATAGCACAGCAGCAACACCACCGCCGCCGCCCCCAGCACCACGCTCAACCCCAGATAGTAATTGCTCGCCTCCCGAGACAGCACCAAAATGCTGGCCAAGCTGCCTGGCCCCGCAATGAGCGGAATTGCCAGCGGAAACACGCTGACATCTTGTTTGGTCTCGGCTTCTTCGGCCTCGGCCTTAGTCTCACGCTCCTGGTGGACAAAGATCATGTCAAAGGCAATCTTAAACAGCAGCACCCCCGCCGCCATTTGAAACGCCTGGAGGCTAATGCCTAGGTTGTGGAGCACGTAGGCCCCCGTCAGCCCAAAGGCCAGGAGAATACCGGCAGATACCAAGACCGCCCGAGTGGCGATTTGGGTTTGCTCGGCCTCGGTGCGATCGCTGACCAGCGCCAGGTACAGGGGCGCTAGCCCCACCGGGTCTATGACCACAAACAGAGTGAGAAAGGCTTTGGCAAACAGCGGCAAAACAATGGGCATAGGGTCGCCTGAGAGACTGCCCCAAATCTAGCGCCCTTCTGCACAAGTTGCGCATGACATCAGGGACCCATGACAGCCCTAGGCTGGGTCGCGACGGGTGTTTTGGGGTTTGATCGGTTTCCCGGACTCTCCTTAAACCTGGCTAGCGGCGCTCAGCCCCCGAGGCGTCCAGGGCCTTCGTACTAAACAGCGCCGTGGCCTCCTGCTGAATGGCCTGGTACTGGTCGAGTACTGGCTGCACCGCCGCCTCTTCTCGTTCCACGTAGTCGTAGAACTGGGTGAAAATGCGCTCCACCTCTTCGTAAATCAGCCCCAGTTTTTCGTTCAGACGACCGGCCACCTCCTGCTGAAAGCGAGCCTTTTCGCTATCGAGGGCCTGCTCGAACTTGCCAATAATGCGATTGCGCTGCCACAAAATGCCGATCGCCAGCACCACGACCCCCACCCCCGCAAAGGCAATGCCAATGGCGCTGAGGATGGCTTCGGCCACCGCAAACTGGACGACGTGCAAAATGGTGCCCGCCACCGCCATGATCGCCCCGCCGACAATTTCGTTGGCCATGTCGCCCGCCTGGGTCATCAGCCCATCCCCCAGGCCCTGGTCGGCCATCAGGTTAGCCACCTTGGCCATCACACTCTCAATCACCTCCTGGCGGCGCTCTAGAACCTTGAGCGAAATGTGACTGCTCTCCAGCCGGTGGGTCTTAACGCTGTCTAGGTCTTGGTTGAGCCCGTCAAACAGTTGGCGAATGCCATCGACAAAGTGCTGGGCCCCCTCCACGGAGGCTTCCTCGAGGGACGCCCGCAGGTCGCGGGCGCAGCGCTCCTGAAACTCATCGACCCAGGCCTGCATCGAGGCCTCCTGGTTGAACAGACCGACAAACGATCGCCGCACCACCGTCAGCACCGACAGGCTCTCGCGAAAGTCGCGCTTAATGCGGGCCGACATGATCTCGTAGCGGGCCGCCAGACGATCGGCGAGGGTGTTGATTTCGTAGCGCGATCGCCCCCGCCCGGCATCAATTTTGGTGCGAATGCTCTGGGCCGTGGTGCGATCGACGGCGAGCTGACGGTGCAGGGCCTCCACGTCGGTGTTGAGCAGGGCGATAATTTGCTGGGTGGTCTGGCTGACGGAGCGCAGCTTAATTTTGTAGCTCTCCCCCGACGACACCATGGCCTGAATGTACTGACGCACGGGCCCAAAGCCGCTGTTAGCCCCATCACCCTCCTGCTCCAGGACGGCCGAGGTGGGGAAGATGATCGGCGCTTTGATCTGCTTTTGGTAGGCGTACTCCCGCACCCGCTCGAGGTTGGTTTGCAGGTCGGCGGGGCGCAGCAGGTCGGCCTGCTGAAGAATAAACACCACCTTTTTGCGCCACTCAGCGCTGACAAAGTCCAAAAAATCCCAGGCGCTCTTTTGGTAAGGGTTTTTGGCAAACAGCACAAAAAATGTCAGGTCGCTATTGGGAATGTAGCGCTCGGTAATAATCTGGTGTTCGTCAATCACCGTGTTGGTGCCCGGCGTGTCGACTACGGAAATGTCTTGCAGAATGGGGATGGGTCGCCCAATTTTGCGCAGGCTGGGCTCCACCTGCTCGGTAAAGGCCACCTCGGCGTAGACAATCTGCTGAATCGAGTCGGTACAGGGCTCAATGTCGGTGGCGCACACCTCCGCCTCGAGCAAAGCATTGACAAAGCTGCTCTTGCCCGCCTTCACCTCGCCCACCACCACAAACAAAAAGGGCTCGTTGATGTTACGCCTCAGGTTGTGGGTGGTGCGTTGCAGGTCGGCGTTGTTGATGTGGGTGGCTAAGGCCTGCACTCGCCCCAGCAGGCCATCTAACCTATCTCGGTAGGCGTGGAGCTGTTCGTTAATAATCTGGCTGGCCACGGCATGTCTCCTTAAACGCTGTCAGGCCAAGCCTGGGGCTAATCTGTCATCAAATTATCGCATGCTTAGATTTTTGGGCTGTTTTTGATCTGTGATACCCCCGGTTTGTAGGGGCATTGCACTGCAATGCCCCTACAAACCGGGGGTATCGGTAATGATTTTCGTGGGGCACTGGCCGGAACCTGAATCGGCCAAAGTGTTTGTCAGAAACAATAATAATATTCCTTTCGTGGTATTCACGATTCTCTGCTAGGCAAGGATACTAGTAGTGTGTTGAGTCGCTATCGCCGCTAAGGCCGCGACCCCTGGGACTCCACCTACCCTTAGCTCAACGCAAGGAGCCTTATTGCCATGAAATTCAATCGCCAAGAAGCCCAGCGATCGCGTCAGTCAGGCCTTTCTGAACACCATCTCTCCCTTCGATCGGTCGGTACCCCGCAATCGCCTACAACCTATAGCCCTGACCCATCTCCCCACCACTGGTTACGCGACCTGGGCCAAGGACTGAGGCAGTGGTTTGTGCCCTCCCCAGAGCCCACCATTACCACCATCACCGATCCCTCGGGTCAAACCTGGTGGCGGGCCTACAACCCCTGCACCCACCAGTTTCAGTGGCTCGATTCTGAAGCTGAAGCGATGGTCTGGCTCGATCGCCAGCCTTACTAATTGACGGGATATTTGGGAAAAGACAATACCTCA
>JAIXUR010000383.1 GCA_027483425.1 Cyanobacteriota bacterium
AACCCTGGCGTAGGCGGGAGAGCACACTGTCTCGGCGATCGCCGTACCGCCCCGGCACCGACAGCAACCCCGCAGGCTTATCTACCACCACGATCCAATCGTCTTGGTACAGCATCGGCAGGGCGGTCTCCATGGCCCCCCCGTTCGTAACCCCGCTGTCCGTAACCCCACTGCCCGTACCCCCTACGGCACCCCCCAGCACCCGCGCCGACAGCCCCGACAGCAGAAACCCCAGGATCGGCTGGCAGCGCTCAACGCAGGCACCGTAGAAGGTACCGGGGTAGCGATCGCCCTGGGCTGGCCCCCACCAAAACTCGGCCAGGGCCAGGGGCTTTAGCCCGTACTGGGCGGCGGTGTGCAGCAGCTTGGGGGCACAGCAGTCGCCGGTACCCGTGGGCAGACCGCCCTGGGGGGCCAGGGCCTGGAGGGAGAGAGCCGCTCCCGCAAAGTTGGTCAGGGTGTAGGCGGCCTGCATATCGGCCTGGAGCTGGCGAGAGAGATCTCGCCGCTGCCGCTTGAGCGCCACGGCCTCCGCATCCGCCGCCTGGATCGCCGCCGCTAGGGGGGCCAGGGTCTGGTGCTGGCGCTGCTTAAACTGCCGCAGTTCGGCCTTGTCGCCCCGGCTTTCCTGCTCCAGGGTTGCCAGGGCTGAGGTGAGGGCAGCTCCGGTTAGGGTGCTGGCTAGGGTTTGGCGCTGGCGATCGCGCCCCTGTTTGCGATCGCGGTGCCGCTGGTTGAGGGCCTGGCGCTCCTTAGCCCAGTCCGCCTGCAACTGAGCGTAGGTCTGCCGCTCGGGCCGCTGCTGTAGGGTCACCAGTTGATCTTTGAGCGCCGCCAACTGGTCCAGGGTCTGGGCCTCTTGCCGCGCTACCCGCTCCCGCCCTGGCATCGGCGGCACCCAGCCCGGTACTCGCTCCTGTCCCCGCCACAGCCCAGAAAATGCCTTCAGTACGGCGATCGGCCCGGCTGGAGACTGAACCAGCAGCACGCCGTACATCTTGCCTTCGGGCTGGGTGGTCTGACTCAGCTGAGCCATCAATCCCTGGGCCACGGCCTTAGCCAGGGCCGTACGGGGCAGGGTGTAGAACTGCCCGGTGCGGGGGCAGTGGCCTTGGTAATCGTAGTCGCCCCCATCCTCTAGGGCCATGGCCGCCCCCATCCCTGGCTCAATGCCAAAGGCCTCCAGGGAATGCAGCAGCGAGTCAGGCACAGCCAAGGTGATTTCCCCCCAAAAGACCCCCATCCATTAATTTTATTTGACTACAATTAAAGTCACGCCGCTCTTCCACAGGTTCAATCACCATGTCAGGTTTTCGACTGTCTACCCGTGGCGTTGCTCAGCGTCTTCTCATTGTCTTTCTAGCCGGTGTACTCTGGCTCACCGCTAGCCTATTTTCCCCAGCCTATGCCGCCGACTCGACCGATGCCAAGCGCTACATTACCGCCGATGGCATGGACCTAACCGCTGTGGTTCAGTGCGTACCCAAGGAGCTGAGTCAGGGCAACCTGGCGCGCGCTCTGTCAGAGTCGCAGAATGACTTTATCGAAAAAGTCTTTGACGTCAAAGACAACTACGACGACTACAAACTAGATGCCACGGAAATCGCCTACTTGTCCTGCCTAGAGAGCAAGGGCGTCACCCCCCAGGTCAAACGCTAACCGGTTAGGGATGGGCCTTCAACTCAGATCCCGATGGGTAAAGGGCTTGGCATCGCTGCCGCTGTAGGTGCTCGAAACATGGCCATCGCCCACCAGTTGATACTTGTAGGTGACCAGCCCCTCTAGCCCCACCGGGCCACGGGGGGGCATTTTTTGGGTGCTAATGCCCACCTCGGCCCCAAAGCCGTAGCGAAACCCATCGGCAAAGCGAGTTGAGCAGTTGTGAAAGACCCCGGCGGCATCGACGCGCTCCATAAAGTGGGCCGCCGTGGACACGTTGCGGGTCACGATCGCCTCGGTGTGGCGCGAGCCGTAGGTGTTGATGTGGGCGATCGCCTCCTCCACCGAGGCCACCACCTTGATCGCCAAAATCAGATCGCTGTACTCCGTGGTCCAGTCCTCTTCGGTGGCCGGTACCAGGGCGGGCACGATCTGGCGCGCTGCTTCATCGCCCCGCAACTCCACCCGAGCCTGGTGCAGCGCCTCCACCAGGGAAGGAAGGCCGGTGGCGGCCATGTCCTGGTGAATCAGCAGGGTTTCAATGGCGTTGCAGGCCGAAGGGTAAGTGGTTTTGGCGTCGAGGGCGATCGCGATCGCCTGCTCCAGATCCGCCTCACGGTCTATGTACAGGTGGCAAATGCCATCGGCATGGCCCAGCACCGGAATGCGGGTATTTTCCTGCACAAAACGCACAAAAGCATTGGAGCCTCGGGGAATGATCAGATCCACATAGCCCTCCAGATCTAGCAGCGCGCGGGTTTCTTCGCGGGTGGTGAGAAGCTGCACCACCGCCGGGTCTACCCCCGCCGCCGCCAGCCCTTGCTTGATCGCCTGCACCAGGGCCGTGCAGGATCGCACCGCCTCCCGCCCCCCCTTGAGAATCACCCCGTTGCCCGACTTAATCGCCAGGGCCGAAATCTGCATCACCGCATCGGGCCGCGACTCAAAGATCACCCCCAACACCCCCAGAGGCACTGCCCGCCGCGTCAGCACCAGCCCCGCATCCAGTTCGCGATGGATTTGCACCGTGCCCACGGGGTCAGGCAGCCGGGCCACGTCGCGCAATCCGGCGATCGCCCCCTCCAGCTTCACCCGATCCAGCTTCAGCCTGCCGTAGAGCGGCTTAGCCAAGTGGTCGGCCACCGCCGCATCGCAGTCGGCCTGGTTCGCCGCCACAATCGCCGTGGCATTGGCCTCTAGGGCCACCGCCACCGCCTCAATGGCCCGATTTTTAGCCTCAGCCGACAGACTGGCCAGGGTTTGAGCCGCCTGCCGGGTAGTCTCGGCAACCAACCGCAAAGGCTGATCGGCCGCCTGAGTTAACGGTGAAATGACCATAGCAACGAGAGCCAACTCCGCAATATTCCAGTTTACCGCCTCAGCGGAAGCCGGCCTTGAGTTCAGCCAACAAGCCCGACCCTAAACCGCTCACCACCCACCGCTCACCACCCACCACTCACCGCCCACCCTCCTAATCTTCCGCCGGTTCATCCAGGTGCTCAGAAGCTTCCTGGTAAAGGTTAAAGATATGGTCGTCCTTGAGGCAGTAGAACACATTGCGGCCTCGCTTGCGGTAGGTTACCAGGCGCGTCGCCCGCAAAATACGCAGCTGGTGAGACACCGCTGACTCAGTCATGGTCACGGCGGCGGCCAGGTCGCCCACCCGCAATTCTCCCTGGGCCAGGGCCGAGAGAATGCGCCAACGGTTAGGATCCCCCAGCACCCCAAAGAACTCGGCCATGCGCTGGGCTTTTTCCACGCTCAAAATTTCGGCCCTGGCTGGCGTACCAGAGTCGTGGGCGCAGGCCACCGCCTCAGTCGGGGCCTCAGCAGCAGAACGATAATCAACCATCGACACGGCCTCCAAGATTTGCCCTGACCGGGGATAGCCCCACCGACAAAAGAAGTGATGTCAACCAGATAACACCTGAATATCTGTTCATGGGTTATACTCATTTCATGAACAGCTGTTCAAGCGTTAATCCATAGTTTAGTCCCCTGAGTCAAAAGGAAACCCGCCATGACCACCGTAACCCAAATGAAATGTGCCTTCGAGTCTTGCCTGTGCGTTGTTGACACCAGTAAGGCCGTCGAAAAAGATGGCCAATATTTCTGTAGCGACGTCTGCGCCAATGGCCACCCAGATGGCACCTCTGGCTGCGGCCACAACGGCTGCGGTTGCCATTGCTAAGGTGTGTGGCCACAGGTCGGGATCCAGAAGTCAGGAGCCAGGAGGTTTCTGGAAAAGAAGATACCCCTGATCTGGGGTATCTGAATTCTGGTTCCTGAATGGGGTGAAAGTGATCATCCTCGCCGACCGAGGCTTGATTCACACCGATGCCATGACCGCTATCACAACTCACTCTAGAAAATTGGCCGGAGATGAATCAGGAGGTCATTTGGGTAGGCTAACGACAAGGTACGAGTAGTTGTCAGGTGAGCAGTTCTACTACTTGACATGTAGTTATGGCTAGTTCATGGATGACCCCCACATCAACCTAAATCCGCTGGAGCGGGCGCTCATGTCGCTCTACCGCTGGGTTGGTGCGCGAGGCGTCATTGTGTTGATCACGGCTTGCTCCATCATCCTGTCTGTGCTAACGACCCTTGCCCTGGTCGTTCCGCAGCTTTCGCTGGAATATTCGGCAAGCACCACCCTAGCAGTCTCGCTGGCGATCGCCGTGGCGGTGCCATTATTCGTGGCACCCATCAGCGTTTGGCTGATTGTAAGCCTGCTGGTTCGCCTAGATCAGGCCTATCTGGCCCTGCTCAAGCTCTCTACCACCGATCCACTGACCGGCGCTGCCAACCGGCGTGGTTTCTTCGCCGATGCTGCCATCCACCTGCATAACTGGCATTACACAGATTCCGGGCTCGTAGGCATGGTCGATCTGGACTGCTTCAAGACCCTCAACGACTGTTTCGGCCACCAGTTCGGCGATGAGGTTCTGCACGCGGTCGTACAACGATTGCAATGGGTTCTTAGTGAGGGCATTGTGGGTCGTCTGGGCGGTGACGAGTTTGCATTCCTGATTACGGGATCCCCCACCAAAATCGAGCAAGTTCAACAGGAAATCCGTGCCCATTGCAGCAGCTTTATAGTGAACCACGAGGGCAGTGGCGAACCGATTACGGTTTCAACCAGCATCGGCATGGTTCTATTGCACCGGAAAGAATCCTTTGACCAGGCATTGGCTCGTGCCGACGAGGCGCTGTATGCAGAGAAGCGCGCCGTTAGCGCGTCGAGGAACGGAGGACGGGAGTGAGCTTCAGAACCATTGTGGACAAACCCGCTTTACCTTATCGGCCAGAACCTCAACCATGGGGATGACCGTGGTATGACTCACCGGATCCGGCATACCCAGTATCAAAACCGGATGTCGACTCAGGATAATACCAAATCCGAGTCATATAACCCCGATTACAAAAAGGCCAATCTGTAGGGGCGAATGGCATTCGCCCTAAACCATTTCGGGGGTAGCCAGGTCGGATTTTGTATGACTTGCCTTCTGGCCCAGAAACCGGGTTTCTGTACCGACGTTCTAGGACAACATCTGGAAACTAGTTGCCCTATAGGGTGGGCACTGCCCAACCTACAACGGCTATAGGGAAACGATTGGTTGGTCAGAACCTTAGGCCTCTCGGGCCAGCAGCGGGTCACCTGGAATAGCAATCAGCCCATC
>JAIXUR010000343.1 GCA_027483425.1 Cyanobacteriota bacterium
CCCTGGTGGATATAGTGGGCAGTACCGGCCTGCAAATCAAAGCGGATCCTGGTATTCCCCTGGTGTATGCCGGATTTGGTCTGCTCATGCTGGGGGTGATGATGAGCTATGTCTCCCATTCCCAGGTTTGGGCGTTGGCCGACCAGAGTACGGTCTACGTGGGGGGCCGCACCAATCGGGCTCAGGTGGCCTTTGAGCGAGAGCTGCTGGCCGTTCTAGAGGAGTTATCGGCCCAGGGGGCTACCACCGCCTAGGTGACGAGGCCGATTTTGTCCTAGCCTCATGGGGCCCAGCCCCATCCGTCTGGCCCCCCAGAAGAGTTACGGGGTTACTGGGGTTGACTGCGCAGGTAGTTGAGAATGCCCTGGGCGATCGCCTGGCCCATCTGAGCTTGCCAGCGGGGGTCGCGCAGCTTGGGGGCATCGGCCGCCCCGGTGACAAAACCGATTTCAATCAGGGCGGCGGGCATGGTGGTCCGCCGCAGCACAAAAAACCGAGCCTGGCGCACGCCGCGATCGGTCATGGCCATGGTGCTCAGCGCCTGTTGCTGGAGAGCCGCCGCCAGCACTCGCCCTGACTCAGAGTAGTAGTAGGTCTCGAGGCCATTGACCTCGGGGCGCTGCATGTTCACCGCGTTGGCGTGAATGCTCACAAAGACCGTCGCCCGGGCCGCGATCGCCAGATCGGCCCGGGGCTGCAGGTCGACGGTTTGATCGCTCTGGCGCGTCATCTGCACCGTAATGCCCTGGGCGCGCAGGGCCGCCGCCGTGTGCTGGGCCACCGTCAGCACTACTCCCTTTTCCTGCAGGCCACCAATGCCCACCGCCCCTGGGTCGGCCCCCCCATGGCCGGGGTCGAGCACGACGATCACCTGTTCCCGCGCAGGCTGACTCGGGGTCGGGACTGAGGTGACCGCTGGTGGTGGGGTTGCGGTCACGGCTGTAGGAGGCGGGTTGGGCCGGGCAATGGGGGCCGGCGGGGCCATTGAGCTAATCACCGGCAGCACGACGGCGGCAGGCGGAGCAGCAATCTGCTGGGCGGCGATGCCAATGGGGGTGACCCAAATCCCCCCGCTGGTTAGGGGTGTAATTTGCCAGTCGGGGCTATAGCTATCGAGGGAAAGCGTAATTCTCACCGCCGGGGGAGCGGTCGCAAACTGAGTTAGACTCCAGCGGTGAATGCCGTAGCGCCCCTGGGGCAAGGTCTCGGGGACCAGGCCCGGGGTAATGGCGGCATCCAGCAAATCAATCACCACCTGCCGGGTCTGACTGGCATCGCGGGTGCGATAGACATGGATCTGGGGCGGTGCCCCGGCGGTGGGAATGAAAAAGCCCTCGGGGGTGGCCTGTACACCACCCAGGAGGGTGGCCGTGGGCGGCACCGCCGCTAGACTGATCTGGTTACGGCTGATGAGCGGCGGCAGGGGGGCCGCCCCAACAACTACCAGGGGCCGCGAAGGGGCGGCTTTAGTGAGGTCTAGGGGAGGCAAGATCCCATCGGTAGCCATGACCTGGGGTGAACCGGGCAGTTGCACCACCCATTGGTGGCTGGTTAGGCCCCATACCTTGACCTGTTTGGGGTCGAGGTCATAGTCAGGGCTAAGTTCTAGCACCATGCGGGTGGTTTGGGCATCGGCCTGGATGATGCGCACCGCCTGAACGGCGCTACCCACAAACTGATCGCCTAGAGCATCTTCGGTCAAAATACCGGGCAGGTCGATGACGAGTCGCCGAGGATTGGTCAGCAAACTGACCTCAGGCTGTACGTCGCTCTCCGTGGTGAACATGAGGCGATTTTGGCCGGTGTCAAATTGCCAGGTTTGCAGACGCGCTGTAGCCTTAGCCGGCAGGCTCCCAAACAGGCATACCCCGGCTACGCCAACGACCCCAGCAAAAAACTGTTTTAGACCCAATCGAACGAATCTCCCCACGCATCCCACGCTCGAGCCTGGTTTTGAACCAATGGCAGTCCCAAGGCTGCGATCGCCCCTCAGGATTGGTCTTTGACCATTGCCCTACCAATCTCTAGTTCAGAATAATCGGCCCTGAAGCCCCAAAATGAACTATTCAGACCAGGATTACCTGGCTGAATCGGCTTAGATATTAGCTCACTTTTGACCAAGCAAGACCCTAACGGTTGAGCTGACGCCGCCGTCCCCTGATACCAGAGGGCACTAAAAAACCGGGCTACCGGTGCGACTGACCACCATTCTGGGTGCAATCACAGGAAACCCGGTTTGAATTTATAGCGCTGAGCTGAAGGATAATTCTGGCAACGAAAATACCCAAGCATTATGAGTGCTCTCCAGGGCGCAGGCCCTGCGCCCCTACCTGGGGGTATTTTCTTTCCCAGAAATTTTCTTAGAAGAACGAGGGCTGGTGGCGAATCAGGCTCAGAAACTCTTCGCGGGTCTTAGAATCTTCTTGGAAGACCCCCAGCATGGCGCTGGTCACCGTCCAAGAGCCGGGCTTTTGCACGCCGCGCATGACCATACACATGTGGCTGGCTTCGACCACAACCGCTACCCCTCTGGGGTCAAGAATTTCCTGCACGGCTTCGGCGATCTGGCGATTGAGCCGCTCTTGTACCTGCAAGCGACGGGAATACATTTCCACAATGCGGGCCAGCTTGCTCAGCCCCACCACCCGCTGGTTGGGAATGTAGGCCACGTGGGCGCGGCCCATGAAGGGCAGCATGTGGTGCTCGCAGAGGCTAAACAGGTTAATGTCACGCACCAGCACCATTTCATTGTGGCCCTCGTTAAAGATGGCCCCGTTGACCAATTCTTCCAACGACTGCTGATAGCCACTGGTGAGAAACCGCATGGCCTCAGCCACGCGCTTGGGGGTTTTCAGCAACCCCTCCCGCTCGGGGTCTTCGCCCACCGACAGCAGCATGGTGCGCACGGCGTCGCTCATATCTTCAAGGCTGGTTTCGGGGATGGGGTATTGATCGGCATCTTCCCGGTAGCTGTGGGTGCGATCGGGCCGGATCGTAGGCTGAACGATTTTGGAGCTGGCACCATTGCCGGTGGATTTGTCGTTAAGGCTGTTTGAGGATGCGATAGTCATAGGGATTTGAACACTCCAGAGATTCAACAAAAATAGGGCCACTCACTGAGTTAGCCAGGTCGCAACAGGGTAAAAAAACTCGCTACAGGGCACCACCAGATGGCATCAGGGTGAGGTCTTCAATCACCGCTTCGGGGGGCAAAAGAATGGTGTGCAGAATGGTGTGCGCCACCACCTCCGGGGTCAGCATGGCCGAGCGATCAAAGTCTGCCTGTACTGTGTCGGTATCCCAAAGGGAGGTATTGACGGCCCCCGGAGACACGGTCACCACGCGAATACCGTGGGCCCGCTCCTCCACGGCCAGCACCCGAGATAGGGACGCCAGGGCTGCCTTGCTGACGCTGTAGGCCCCCCAATCGGGGAAGGCCGATTGGGCCGCCACCGAGGATATATTGACGATGGTGCCTCCCCCGGCCTGGCGAAGGACCGGTAACACCGCCTGAATGCACTGGAACACACTGGTGAGGTTGAGATCCATCACCCGCTGCCAGTCGGCTAGGGGCATGGTCGCCAGGGCTCCGGTGTAGCCCATGCCAGCGTTGTTGACCACCACACTGAGGGAACCAAAATCGGCCAGCACCTCGGCCAGACGGCTGGCCAAGCCTTCCATCTCCGCTAGGTCGACGGCGTAGGCTTTGGCCACTACACCGTAGTCGGTCAGCTCCTGCTGCACCGACCGCAGCCCATCCAGGGATCGACCAATCAAGGCCACATCGTACCCAGCCTGGGCTAGGGCGTGGGCGATCGCTTTACCGATGCCCCGGCTAGCCCCAGTGACCAGGGCGCGCCGGGGCAAATCGGGGAACGTAGAAGTCTGCAATGGGAAGTACCAATCAACAAAGGACTTGGAGGACTTGGGGCAGCCAGTGCCCAGAGGCACCCGAAACGGTTGAATCAGCCAACCTTGTCACTGGCCTTGCCAGTGGCCTGAGACTAGGCCCATTTAATATGTTAACAAATGTAAACAGCTTATTAACAAAGTCGATGGCGACAAGCAGTGGGGATTTCACTACCCTAGCGCTGACCTCAGGCTGTTAAATGAATGGGTTATTAACTCCTTCTAAGAAAAATTAAGCCCGAAATTAAGCTTGTCTAACCCGCGATCGCAGGCCAGAGCCCTAGGCCGCTTCGGCAAAGACGCCAATCTGGCGGTACTTTTGGTAGCGCTGCTGCTGCCGCACGGCTGGGGTGAGCTGAGCGAGTTCTACCAGCTGCCGCACCAGGGCCTGTTTGAGGCTATCGGCGGCCTCAATGGGGTTAGCATGGGCACCGCCCACTGGCTCAGGCAGCAGCTCGTCTAGAATACCCAGCTGTTTCAGATCCCAGGAGGTGATTTTGAGGGCTTCGGCGGCCTCGCCGGAGCGACCCGCATCGTTCCATAGAATGGCGGCGCAGGCTTCGGGGCTGGCCACGGTATAGACCGAGTGTTCAAACATCAGCAGGCGATCGCCCACCCCAATACCCAGGGCACCACCGGATCCACCCTCACCGATGATCGTACAGACGATCGGCACCTTGAGGCCAAACATTTCTCTCAGGTTGAAGGCGATCGCCTCGCCCTGGCCCATTTCCTCTGCCTCGTAGCCGGGGTAGGCCCCTGGCGTATCAATAAAGGTAATGATTGGCATTGAAAAGCGATCGGCATGGCGCATCAGCCGCATCGCCTTTCGGTAGCCACCGGGGGAGGCCATGCCAAAGTTGCGAACCACGTTGTCTCTGGTGTCGCGGCCCTTTTGATGGCCGAGAATGACCACCGGTTGACCGTCCAGGCGACCCACCCCGCCGACGAGGGCCGGGTCATCTTTGCCTGAGCCGCGATCGCCGTGGAGCTCAATCCACTCGTCGGTAATAGCCTGAATGTAGTCGAGGGTGCTGGGGCGGCGGGGATGGCGGGCCACCTGCAACCGCTGAGCGGGGGTCAGATTGGAAAAAATTTCTTGGCGTAAATGGGTCGCCCGAGCCTCCAGCTGGGTCAACTGGATCGACACATCCACATCGTTCTCTTCAGCCAGCTCTCGAATTTGGGCAATGCGAGCCTCTAGCTCAACCAGAGGCTTCTCAAAGGACAGCAAAATGGACTTGCGCTCGGGGGGGGCCATAGCCAGGGAAATAAAGGTTAGGGCAGGGCAACAGTGGGGTGAAAAACACGCCCCGATTACCCCAAAAACGACATCGGTTCGTCTCTTAGGATACCAATATGGGGCCCGGTTAGCCCAATCTTTCTATCCCGAGGGCGTAGGCTCTACGTCCCTACCTGGGAGTATCTTTATTTCCCAGCCATCTGCTCAGGTGAGAAACTGTGGGTCAAAAACGTAATTAAGGGTGGATTGGCTCCCAACATGTCCGGAGTTTTAGGATGCACCCGCAGAATGTAAACTCCCTGTTCAGCCATGGGGGCCGTGGTATGGCGGTCTGCGGTGATGGGGTACCAGTCGTAGGGAAAGCAGTCGCGGGTATCGAGACTGAAATAGAGGCGGTGGGTGGTCAACAGATCGGCGGGTAGATCTAGGGTCAGGGCTTCGCCGCGATCGAGGGCCCCATAGAAAAAGTGAGTCTCGGGGTTGGGTACAGGCAAAAAGGTCGATTTGACAAAGGGCTGGGGCAGCCACTGGAGCCAGCGCAGGAGGGGATAGACGTAGAAATTCAACGCGCTGTAAAGCCAGCCCCGGCGGGCCGCCAGATCCCGATAAAACTGGTTGAAGTCGGGCGGTGCCGACCGTGGGGCTGACGCTAGGGCCAGGGTCCCATCGACGGTAATGGCCGGGAGCTGGATAGGATTGTGCCAGTTGTAGTGGCGGACTCCCACCAGGTAGCGGCCCGGAGGGAGGGAAATGGTGGCGGTCGGTTGGTCGGTTGGCAGGGTCAGGGAGCTGATGCTGGTGATGGTTTTGTAGCCCTTGAGGGTGTAGACCACCGCTGTCCAGGTGGGGGCCGACTGCCAGAGCGATTGGACATCCAGGGTGAGGGAGGACTGGACGGTGAAGGGGCCGGCGATCGCAATCAGGGCGTGCAGGTTCCATCGGGCCCGGCTCATGGTCCACAGCAACTTCAGGGGCGACTGGAGAAAGTCTGCCGATACCACCTGCCAGTCGGCCTTGGCCGTGGCATCGGTAGGGTTGTAGTAGCGGCTGATCAGGGTCAAGGTAGCCTTCACCAGTTTGGCAAAGCCATAGGATAGGAGGCCCAGGGGAATTTCCCACAGGATGGCCAGATGGCGAAGGAGGGTCATGGCTGGGGCTCCGGTGGGTGGGTAGGTGCGGGCGGGCGGGCGGCGATCGCCCGGTGGATCATCTGGGCTAGACCCACCGGGGTTTCGAGGGGGAGGTCATGGCCTCCCGGTAGAGAGAGTTGGGTGGCCTGGGGCAGATTGGCCTGCAAAAAGGCCAGATCTTCGGCCCGGTTAAACTGGCTATCCCGACCAAACACCACCGTCGTGGGCCGTTGAATGCCCTGGAGGATCTGGCCATAGCCCTGACGATCGAGCAGGCCACCGCTGAGGCTGAGGGTCGTGCGGGTTTGTAAACGCGGATCTCCCCGCCAGACGACGCCCCCCTCTACGGTCTGGGTGAGACGCTCGGCTAGGGCGGCGGCCATCGGGGCAGTCAGATGCGGCTTGAGCGCTTGCAGGCGCTGGGCGGCCACCGCTACCCCGGCCATCACCACGGGCCGGGGTAGGGTGGTCAGGGCGTCTAAATGGGCCACCAACTGGGTGGTCGGGGTGGCTGAGGGGCCGAGGGCCGGCACCACCGGCTCCACCAGGACCAAGCTTTGCACTCGCTCCGGCCGGAGACTGGCCAAAATTGCCCCCAGCACCGCTCCCATGGAATGACCCACCAAGGCAAACGGTTGGGGGCCCAGGGTTTGGGTCAGGCTGTCTAGATCGCCGAGAAAATCCAGCAGCTGGTAGCCGCCATCGGGGCCAGCATGGGCTGAGCGACCGTGGCCCCGGAGGTCAGGGGCTATGACATGATACCCCTGTCTGGCCAGGATCGTGGCTACCCCATCCCAGGCCGCCCCCTGCTCCAAAATGCCGTGGAGACAGACCACCAGAGGCCCATCTTCTGGCCCCCAGTGACAGAGGCAGTGCTGGCGATCGCGCAGCCGGATCTCGGTTTCCCCCATGGCCCCCAGGGGCTGGTAGTCCGTGGGCAGTCCCTCGGTCTCCGCCGACCCCGGAGTGGGGCTAGACTCAAGCCCCGCCTTGGTCGGGGGCTCCCCAGGCGGGGTGGCCTGGGGTAGAGTTTCCTGGGGCAGGGGATAGTCAAATTGTGCTGCTAGGGCTTGGCTGGTGGGGCCCAGGCGGTGGGGGAGTTGAATGCCCTGCCAGGCCTGGGCCAGGTGGGCCTCAATGCGACTGCGCTGGTGAAAATTAGGATCATCCACTGCCAACGACTGGGCCTTGACCCCGTCGGTCATGCGTTGCCCGGTGTAGGGGGTCAGCACCGCCGGGTCAAAGGGGAGATCTAAAAAGGCGCAGAGGGATGCCATGGTATGTTCTGGATCCACCACGAGATCTTCGTACCGCAGAACCTGGTGACGTGCGGGCTCCAGATCCTCCACAAAGGTGAGGATGTTTTGGTTACAGGTTTGCCACACCTGCTCGGCCAGGACGTAGGGGTGCTCAGGCTCCAGGTCAAAGATCTTGTACATGCGGTTGCGCACAAACGAGTCGATCACCGCGTAGGGGTGGCGCACCAGGTGAATGTATTTGGCCCCCTCAACGATCTGTTCGGCCCGCTTTAGGGTCTCTAGGCTCAGGCTGTAGGTGGGAGATTTATCCACCAAAAGCCTTCCCCCGGCCATTTGCTGGAGTTTGTCGTACACCGCTGGAATCGAGGTGTGGTGCTGCTGCCATTCGGTCAGCAGGGCCTCGGCCTGATCGGCATCCACCTGGAGCAGCTCCATCACGGCCCGTTGGAGCCCCTCTTGCAGATAGCTATAGCCCAGGGCAGTTTGCTGGGCATCGAGGGTATTAAAGGGCAACAGGTGGAGTTCGGGGGGGCAAAACAGGCCAGGATGGCCCGCCAGCATGACCCGCAGCAGGGTCGAGCCGGACCGGGGCGCCGACAGCAAAAAGACCATGGGCGAGTTACGACGCACCGGCAGCGGATCCAGCGGAGCGGGGGCCTGCCAGGGAGTTTTGGGTAACACCGATGCTGCCTCTTCGGCCACTGCGGGGGACGCCATCGGCTCCCTAGGGGTCGGACGATGCACCCGCACCAACTCCCGAGCGACGTAGGCCGCCAAATCGGCCACGGTGGGGTGGGCTAGCACCTCCCGAGGGTACAGCACCAAATCTAGGTCTTGCTTACACAGGGCCAGCAAGTCCATGGTCATCAAAGAGTCGATGCCCAGATCCAGCAGCGGGGCATCGACGGGCACGCCGTCGGCCAGTCCCATCACCGTGGCGACTTGGGCTTGAAAGTAGGTTTGCAGGGCGACAACCCGCTGGTCCTCGGGCTGGGTCACGAGCTGTGCTATGGAGGGCACCATCGCCTTGCCCCCTAGGGGCAGGGGCGAATTTGGGGGAACTGGGGTGAGGCCTAGGCTGAGATCTGGGGCGGCCACCATGGTCGAAACGAGGGCCGGAGGGCGATCGGTGGGCAGATAGCGCAGCAGGCGTGGCCAGTCTAGGCGGGCGATCGCCACGTGGGCAGGCGGTGCTGAACTCAACAACCGCCCCAACCACTGCCACCCCTCTGGGGCTGTCAGTAGAGGCATGCCCCGTTGTTCCAGGGATGTGGTGAGCCTAGCCATACCGGCCCCGGCCCACGGGCCCCAGCTAATGCTGAGGGCCGCTAGCCCCCGCTGGCGGCGGTACTGGGCCAGGGCATCTAAGCTGGCGTTGGCGGCCCCATAGTTGCCCTGGCCGGGGGACCCCAGCACCGACGTAATCGACGAAAACAACACAAACCAGTCCAGCGGCAAGCTCTCGGTGAGCTGGTGCAGGTGCCAACTGCCCTGCACTTTGGCGGGCATCACCCGATGAAACTCCTCGGGTGACTGGTTTACCACAAAGCCGTCTGCCAAGGTACCCGCCGCGTGGAATACCCCGCGCAGGGGGGGGAGCTGCTGCTTGACCCGATCGAATAGGGCGGAGAGGGCAGGGCGATCGCCCACATCGACCGCCTCTACCCACACCGTCGCCCCGGCCTGGCGCAGCGGGGCCAGGTCGGCCTCGAGGTCTGAGCGGCTGCCCCGCCGACTCGTCAGCACCAGGTAGCGAGCGCCCTGGGCCACCAGCCAGTGGGCCAGCGGCTGACCCAGGCCGCCCGTGCCGCCCGTAATCAAATAGGTGGCCTCGGCCTGAATGGGCGTTTGGTTAGACGGATCAGGGGCTAGGGCTAGATCGAGGGTCTGCAGGCGGGGCACCCAGCTTTCGTACGGGCGCAGAGCGATCTCATCTTCTCCCTGGGGGGCCAAAATGTGGGCCACCAGACGGTCTAGCCAGGGGAACGAGGCGGTGGTGTCAGCGCTGGCTGCTCCCGGTACATCGATCAGGCCACCCCAAAACTCGGGGTGCTCTAGGCGCAGGGTACGCCCCAGGCCCCACAGCAACGCCTGCTGGGGCGAGGTGATCTGATCCGCCTCGCCCACGCTCTGGGCCCCGTGGGTGATGAGCCACAGCCTGGGATGGGCCGAACCGGAATGCTGGGCCAGTGCCTTCACCCAGGCCATGACCGGCCCAGCGATCGCCTCAGGCTTGAGGTCGTTTTCCCCAGGGGCCAGCACCAGAATGGCAGTAATCAGCTTATGTTGCAGAGCGTCCATGACGAGACGAAAGGGTTGCTCCTGGCCGGTTGACACCTGGTAGTGATCGGGTGCCAGAGCCTGAAACCGATCGCCTCCCGACACGCGGATGGGCACTATCCCCTGCCCCTGTAGGGTTTGGCTGAGACCAGACCACAGGGCCTCGGTGGCTCCCCAGATCAGCCAGTGGTTGCCAGCCTGGGGGGGAGTTGCCGCGAGGCTGCTCGCCTGGGGCTGCCAGATAATGCCGTAGGCGGCGCTGGGGACGGCGCTGGACTCACCCCCCGCCACCACCGTGGCCGCAGGCCGACGGCCCGGTGCCACCCAATCAATCCAGTAGCGCTGCCGCTGAAAGGGATAGGTCGGCAGCGACAGTCGTTGCCGGTGATAGGGGCGATCAAAACTGGCCCAGTCGAGGGCTAGCCCCCGCTGGTAGAGATGCCCCAGGCTGGTCAGCAGGGTTTGCCAGTCATCGTGCCCTCGCCCCAGGGAGGGGAGCCAGGTGTGGTGGCTATGGGCCACACAGCGCTTACCCATGGCGCTGAGCACCGGGTGAGGGCCAATTTCTAAAAACAGGGTGTGGCCTGCGGTGTGTAGGGTCGTGATGGCATCGCCGAACCTGACCGGCTGACGGGCATGGCGTCGCCAGTAGCGGGCATCTAGGGGCAGATCTGGGCCAACAAACTCTCCGGTCAGGTTAGACACTAAGGGAATGGTTGGGGGGTGAAAGGCAATACCCTGGGCGCTCTGCTCAAACACATTCAGGATGGGATCCATTAGGGCCGAGTGGAAGGCGTGGGACACCTGTAGGGATTTGGTCCGAATTCCCTGGGCCTGGAGATCTTCCACCACCGCGTCTAGATCGCGCTGGGGGCCGGCAATGACCGTGTTGTCGGGGCCATTCAGGGTGGCGAGGGACACGGTGGGTGGCAGGGATGCGGCCACCGTGTCGGCATCGGCAAACACTGCGACCATGCCACCGTCCGCGGGCAGGGTCTGCATCAGCCGCCCCCGCAAGGCCATTAACCGCAGGCCGTCTTCCAGGCTAAAGACTCCGGCGATGCAGGCCGCCACATATTCGCCGACGCTGTGCCCCATCACCGCTGCTGGACGCACCCCCCAGGTGATCCAAAGCTGGGCCAGGGCATATTCCAGGGCGAAGAGGGCGGGCTGGGTATAGGCGGTTTGATGCAGGCGGGCCTTGGGGGAGTCTTCCCCACGGCCATCTTTCCCACGGCCTGAGCCAAACAAAAGACTCTGGAGGGAAACGTCGAGGTAGGGCTGTAGGAGCTCGTCGCAGCGATCAATCTCGGCTTTGAAGACCGGCTGGGTGTCGTAGAGCTGTCGCCCCATGCCCACATACTGGGAGCCCTGGCCGGTAAACAAAAACACCACCCCTGGGGGCGCGGCCTGACTCGGTGCCGGGGGCTGGGTAGCCAGCTGTCTGAGAGTCGCCCCTAGGGCAGGAATATCCTGGGCCAGGAGGGCGAGGCGGTGGTCAAAGACGGTGCGGCCAGTATTGACGGTGTGGCAAATATCGCCCAGGTTGGCCTGGGGCATGTGGTCGAGGGCCGTGGCCATGGTTTGGGCATAGGCTTGCAGGGCCGGTTGCGATCGCGCCGACAGACAAAACAGATGCAGCGGCCGATCGCCCCCCGGATCGGTGGTAAAAATTGGGGCCGCCTGCAGGGCCACATGGGCGTTGGTGCCGCCAAAACTAAAGGCGCTGACCCCGGCAATGGCCATATTCTCGGCGGCGGCCCAGGGCTCTCGCTGCTGCTGCACCTGCAGGGGCAACTGGTCAAAGGGGATGTAGGGATTGGGGGTGTGGAAATGAAGGCTGGGCACCAGGGTTC
>JAIXUR010000577.1 GCA_027483425.1 Cyanobacteriota bacterium
AGTCAAAGAGCGTCTCAGGTTATACCTAGGTTGTAGGTTAATGGCATCAAAATTCAGCGGTTTTGCTGTCTCTCAGGGGCAAACTATACCTAGGACAACCCTTTTCAAACACCCTCTTAGGCATACCCGTTCAGGAGATGTTTGGGAAAGAGAATCCCCCCGGTAGGGGCGCAGAGCCCTGGCCAGGAATCAAAATTTTTCGGTATTGTTGTGGCCAGAATGGTTTTAAGCGCCAATGCCTAAGCACCAATGCCCAGGCGGCCGGCCAGGCTAGGGGTGAGGGGCAGCAGCACCGTTAGCGCCAGAAATAACGCCAGCAGCCCCAGGGCGGCGCGGGCGTCGTTGGGTTCAGAAATATCATTGAGGCAGGGGCGCTCTAGGGTGCGCTGCAAAATGACAATCACCCCGGCCCAGTACAGGGCTAGGGGGTTAGCCAGGGCCACCAGGGCCAGTACCACCAGGGTAAACACCGTGGTGCGATTGACGGTTTTACGGCCGTAGATGGCCTGCACCATACGCCCACCGTCAAGCTGGCCAGCGGGCATGAGGTTGAGGGCGGTAATCACCAGGCCCAGCCAGCCCATGATGGTCAGCGGGTGAATATCGACCAGGGGCTCTTGGAGGGCCTCGCCCAGCACTACCCGCGCCAGGGCCCCAATCAGCACTGACCCCTGAAAGAACCCGGAGGGAATTTGGAAGGCACTGCCAGGGTGGGACATCAGCAGCCCACCCACCAGCATAGCCAGGGAAATGATGCCTCCGGCCGCAGGGCCAGCCAGGGCGATGTCGAACAACACGCTGCGGTTGGGCAGCAGCGACTCAAACCGGGTCAGGCTACCAAAGGCTCCAATTTGCCAGGCAGGAATGAGAAAGGGTGGGCTGAGGCGTACCCCATAGCGCCGGGCGGCGACCCAGTGACCCAGCTCGTGGCCGATGAGTATGGTCAGCAGCGCCAGCAGAAACGGTAGGGCGGCCCCCCAGCGGGAGCCGTCTTGCAGCAGGTCAAACCCTTGGAGAATGGCCCCAGCTTCGAGGCCGGTGAACAGGGTGACGATCGCCAGCACCCCCGCCAGCACCCACTGGGCCGGGGTAGTTTTGGCGGGGTCGGTGGTGGCGGGCAGCACGATGACGGTGGGCTTTTGCTCCAGGTTTTCGACTAGAAACAGGCGGTAGCGATCGCCCAGCCGCGCCGCCAGTCCCTCCGCCAGTTTGGCTTGGGTCGTCGCGGGGTCGCCCCGCAGGTTACCGCGAAAAATGGCCCCCTGGTCGTAGGGAATTGTCTCGGTGCGAAAGTAGGTGTCGAGGCCAAAAATACCTTCGATCTGGGCTAGATCCTCCGGCGGAATGACGATGTCCGCTGGAACAGCCAGGGCCGGTTGCGCCGCTTGGCCGATGGCCAGGGGGTCTAAGGGGGGTGGGTTTAAGGGGTCGCTAGCCCCAGGGGCAGATGCCTCTGCGCCCGATTCTACCGCTGACACCGCCGCCCGACCCTGGGTCGAGAGGCTGTCTTGCCCCAGGGCGCGCAGCCGTTTCCCTAGATAGATGTATAGACCGGTAGAGGTTAGCAGCAGCAGCAGTACCCCGGCCAAGTTAATGTAAATACCCAGGGCAAACAGGCCAAAAAACAGCAGCCAGGGGGCCATTAGCACCACCGATTGCAGCCAGGCTAACAGGCCCACCGTGCCGTAGGGCAGGGCGCGACGGTAGCCCCAGACTAAAATGGCGATCGCCACTAGCAAAATCAACCCAGTAATGACCATGGTGCTGCTCCTGCCCTCCAAATAAATCACGATCTACAGATAAATATCTATTAAATATCTATAGACAGTACCCGCAGATAACGCCCGGTCAGGGCGCAAAATCCTCATCAGTCTACCGCCGATAGGTCCGACCCGACTAGCTAGAAGCTGGCCCACGGGGGTAAACCGCTTAGAGGAACGGCTGTTACCGGATTAAAGTGCTTAAATAAACCCAGATAAAACCCCGATAGCCCGCCCTATCCCCAGGACGGCGGCGGCAGAGCCTTCATCGATGTCTTAACTTGCCCGCTATGCCCTCACTGCCCCCAGACCCTGCTCAGCCTGAGCTTCCTCCCCCGGCCGGAGACAATGGCGCTGACCCCGCCCTCGGCAAGCTGGCCTCCCGGCCTGCTCCCCAGACCCAGGGCAGTGACGTTGCGGCCAGCCTGTCGCCGACCCAGCGCCTTGATCTAGACCCCTCTGACCCGGCCAATGGTGCTTTGCTTTTAGCCGATCCTGCGGTTACCTCCGCCAGTGCGGTCACCCTCGTGGCGGTAGCGGTGATTGGTCTAGGGCTCTTTACCGGTAGTTTTTGGCTCATCTTAGCGGGGTCTTTGGTGGCTACCCTAGTCTCCCTACGGCTGATGTGGCCGTTCTTTCAGGAGGTGCTGGGCGAACTCTCACCCCGGCAGCAGTCGCTGCTGATTGCCATTCCTGGGGTGTTGGTGGGCCTGGTGGGGCTGATGACCATTACCGGCATCAACCGCGCCATTTTGCTCTGGGGGCTGGGCCTGCGATGGGATATTTTGGGGGCCCTGGGCGACTTTTTGGGGGCGATCGGGCAAATTTTTATTGCCTTTTTGGCCCTATTTGTGGCCTGGCGGCAGTACGTTATTTCTCGAGATTTAACTCGGCAGCAAAATCTGATTACCCA
>JAIXUR010000364.1 GCA_027483425.1 Cyanobacteriota bacterium
AATCACGGCTCCCTAGGCCGTTTTCCCGGCAATCACCAGTGCTGGTTCTGCTTACCCGCCTCAGAGGGTGTTTGAAAAGGGTTGTCCCAGGTCTGATTTGCCACCAAGAGACAGCAAAAACGCTGCTTTTTGAGGACCTTAGCCTACGGCCTAGGTATAACCTGAGACGCTCTTTGACTTTTCAAACACCCTCTCAGCCATTGCCCATCGCTGGGCCCCTTGATCACCTAATGAATTAAAGAGATAAATCTAGCCCATATCAACCGTTCTAAGCATAGATTTCTCCTCAGTCAACCGTTCAAAGATATATATTTAATAAAGAACATTCAGAGAAGCGCAGAATTCACCGTCAAGATTCATGGTTGCTACCCCAAGCCTCAGCTCCCTTATTCAGCGCCCCTGCTCCGGGGACGCCAAAACGCTGAGGAAAATTTTTGCGACCGTAGATGCAACCAGCTGCCCCCATACCTACAACTTTCACATGCACACCGCTTGCTCCGACGGCAAGCTGTCCCCGGCGGGCCTCATGGAGCAGGTGGTCGACATTGGCCTCCACGCCTTTGCCATTACCGACCACCACACCGTCAGGGGCTATCAGCAGGCCAAGGCCTGGCTCGAAGACTGGCAATGGCGCAACCCTACCTCCCTGCGGAGTCGGCGACGGGGCACCGGTGGGGCCTCGCCTCGCCTGTTTACCGGCGTAGAAATCACCGCCATTTTGGCCGAGACCGAGGTTCACATTTTGGGCTATGGGTTTTCGCCCAGCCACGGTGCGATCGAGCCTTACCTACAGGGCCAGGCCCCTCGGGGTGACGACAAAATGGCCGCCGCCGTCATTGCGGCTATTCAGGCAGCAGGGGGCATTGCGGTGCTGGCCCACCCCGCCCGCTACCGGGTGTCCGCCAGTGGGTTAGTGCCCATTGCAGCCGCCCTCGGCATCGACGGCGTCGAAACCTACTACGCCTACGCTAACCCCGAAGACTGGGTACCCTGTCCCCGCCACACCCCCACGGTGGAGCAGCTAGCCCAAGACTATGGGTTACTCACCACCTGCGGTACCGATACCCACGGGCCCAGCCTGCTGCGGCGGCTTTAGCCCCTCTATGACCGACTACCCTACCCTCAAGCGTGTCCTCGAGCAGGATCTCAAGCAGCAGGAAGTCCGTTACGGCCTTATGCACGAGGCGCTCTATAGCCGGGCCTGGCTCCATCCCCAGCCCACCGACCGGGTGTGTTTGTTTTTCCATGGCTTTACCGCTGGCCCCTACCAAATGGAGCCCATCGGCCAGCATTTTTACCGGGCCGGATACAACGTGCTGGCCCCGCTCCTGCCCGGCCACGGCCGCGCTGGTAAGTGGGATAAAGACAATCCACCGCCGCTGCCCACCGATCCCGAGGTCTACCAAAAATTTGGCACCCAGTGGCTGACCCTGGCCAGTCTCCTGGGCCAGCGGGTGGTGGTGGGTGGGCTATCGGGCGGAGGCACCCTAGCGGCTTGGCTGGCCCTCGAAAAGTCGACCCAGATTGACCGGGCGATTTTGTGTGCCCCCTACCTGAGCGGCAGCAACAAAGTGATCGACCTGTTTGTCAAAAAAATTGACACCTACTTTGCCTGGGCCGCCCCCTCCCAGGGCTCAGTGCTCAACAACCCACCCCCTGCCCTGGGCTACCCAGGATTTGCGACCCCCGCCCTGCGGGCGGTGCTAGACCTAGGGCAGTATTGCCAACAGCGGGTTAAGCAGGCCCCGATCGCCCCCACCTTTACCATTTCGAGCGAGAGCGACAAGGCCGTCAGCAATTTCGACCACCAGCACTTCTTTGAGGCCGCCCTCAAGCATCAGCCCCTCAGCTGGCACATTTGCTTTAACAAGGTCCTCGACATTCCCCACACCATGATGACCGAGCTGGAGGGCAACCGCTACCAGAACCTGCTCAATGTCATGATTCAAGCCTTTGTAGAAAGCAACCTGACCTGGGCCGAGGTCGAAGAAATCGCCTACCGCATGACCAAAAACCGCACCTTCAACGCCGTCGTCGCCGAACTGGGCTGGCAGGCCAAATGCTCAAAAGACATGCCCGCCATGATCACGATGGTCGATAAATGGTCGATCGCCGTCAAGCGCGGCCAAGCCGGACAGCAATCTGGCCATCGCCCCCGCCCCCCCCGCGATCGCTAATACCAAAAAACCCCATTACCCGTAGGGTGGGTCATCGCCACTCTCCCCAGCCCTGCACCGCTGCCAACCACCCCGACCCACCGCTCACGATGATAGAGAAATTCAACCCCATGCCATAAAGATGCCCACTTTATGAAAAGTTGCTTGCAGACCCAGGGCCTTGGCGGCAACGGTTGGCAAAATTGGGGCTCAGGGGAGCAGCCGCTCCGTCGGACGCGGCTCCTGAGCCCCCCATGCTTGTTTAACTAACGGATTAGAACAGGGTTGTGGGCACCAGTTCGATGAAGTCGAGGCGAGCGTGCTCGCCACCATGCTCAAATCCCTTCACTGTGATGGCGTCACCCGACGTCAGCGTGATGCCGAGGGCCACTGTGTCAATCACGGCCGTTTGCGCATTGGCCACATTACTCCCCAGGTCAGCATCCAAC
>JAIXUR010000377.1 GCA_027483425.1 Cyanobacteriota bacterium
ATGGGGCCGCAATTTTCCAGGGCTTCGGGGGGCGGGTAGAATGGGGCAGTTGTATTCAGACCAAAGCCTTGATTGAACGCTACACCTTGCCCGAGATGGGCAACCTCTGGACCGACGACTACAAATTTAAGACCTGGCTGCGGGTTGAGATCGCGGTGTGCGAAGCCCAGGCCGACTTAGGCTACATTCCCCAGGCGGCCCTAGAGGAGATCAAGGCGAAGGCAACCTTTGACCCCCAGCGCATTCTGGCGATCGAGGCGGAGGTGCGCCACGATGTGATCGCCTTTTTGACCAACGTCAACGAGTACGTGGGCGAGGCTGGGCGCTACATTCACCTGGGCATGACCAGCTCTGACATGCTGGATACGGCGCTGTCGCTACAGCTGGTGGACAGCCTCCAGGTGATTATGATCCATGTGGAGAATCTGATTCAGGCGATTCGCTACCGGGCCCAGGAGCACCGGGGCACGGTGATGATTGGCCGCTCCCACGGAATCCACGCTGAGCCGATTACCTTTGGCTTTAAGCTGGCGGGCTGGCTGGCCGAAATGCTTCGCCACCGGGAGCGCCTGACCCAGTTGCAAGATGCGATCGCCGTCGGCAAAATCTCGGGCGCGGTGGGTACCTACGCCAACATTGACCCCAGAATTGAGACCCTGGCCTGCCAAAACCTGGGTCTGCGCCCCGACACCGCCTCCACCCAGGTGATCTCCCGCGATATTCACGCTGACTTTATGAACGCCCTGGCCCTGCTGGGGGCCTCCATTGAGCGGTTTGCGGTCGAAATTCGCAACCTCCAGCGCACCGACGTGCTGGAGGTCGAGGAATTTTTCTCTAAAAAGCAAAAGGGCTCGTCGGCCATGCCCCACAAGCGCAACCCGATTCGCTCGGAGCGGCTGACGGGCATGGCTCGGCTGCTGCGGGGCAATGCCATGGCGGCGCTGGAGAATGTGGCTCTGTGGCACGAGCGCGACATTTCCCACAGTTCGGTAGAACGGGTGGCCTTTCCAGACAGCTGCATTCTGGCCCACTTCATGCTGGTGGAGACGACGGAGCTGATTAAAAATCTGCTGGTTTACCCCGACAACATGGCCCGCAACATGAATGTCTACGGCGGTGTGGTGTTTAGCCAGGGGGTGCTGCTGGCATTGGTCGCCAAGGGGCTGCCCCGCGACGAGGCCTACGCCATTGTGCAGGCCTGTGCCCACCAGGCTTGGAACACCGAGGATGGCAATTTTCGCGGGCTGATTGAGGCCGATGAGCAGGTGATGGCCCACCTGTCTGTGGCCGAGATTAGCGCCTGCTTTGACCCCGATCGCCACCTGCGCCATTTGGATCAGGTTTACCAGCGATTGGGGATTTAGGGAGTCAGGCGTCAGGCGTCAGGAGTCAGGCGGGAAGGGGGGCGGCGTTCTGGCCGTGTAACCTTTATAATCTGGATTCCGCTTGGGTTCTAGATTAAGCGGATCCTATGACTCAGACATTACCTAGGTTATTTCTGTATGGTGCGGCCTCAGCCTCCTGCTCGACCCCAGCCTCCGGACGATCGCACCGATCAGCCCATGGCGGGGGAGGCCGATCGCTTTCCGGTGGTGGGGGTGGGGGCCTCGGCGGGGGGGCTTGAGGCCTTTACCCAACTGCTGACCCATCTGCCCGCCGATACCGGCATGGCCATCGTGCTGGTGCAGCACCTCGACCCCACCCAGGGCAGTTTGCTGAGCGAGATTTTGGCCCGGACTACACCGATGCCGGTGCAGGCGATCGCCGATGGCATGGCGATCGCCCCCAACCAGGTGTATGTGATTCCGCCCAACCATCTGCTGACCCTGGAGGGGGGGCGACTGCGGCTCCAGCCCCGAGTCGCCAGCCAGCGCATCAACAAAGCCATTGATGGTTTTTTTGAGTCGCTAGCCCGCGATCGCGGCGACAAGGCCATTGGGGTGGTGCTGTCGGGGGGCGACTCCGACGGCACCCTGGGCCTAGAGGCGATTAAGGCGGCGGGGGGGATTACCTTTGCCCAATCGGAAGCCTCGGCCCAGGTGCGCAGTATGCCCCACATGGCCATTGCCACGGGCCAGGTCGACTTTGTGCTGCCCCCCGAGGAGATTGCCACGACCCTAGCTAACCTCAGCCGTCACCCCTACGTCACATCCCCGGTAGAGGAGCCCCCAGCCCCGGTGGATACCGTCAGTGAGGCTGAAACCCTGGCGGCCATCTATGCCCTGCTGAAGGCCACCAGCCGGGTCGATTTTAGCCAGTACAAGCCCACCACCCTGAGGCGACGCATTTTGCGGCGCATGGCCCTGCACCGCATTGAGGAAATCGATCGCTACCAGCAGTATTTGCAGGAGACCCCGGCGGAGGTGCAGGCCCTGTACCAGGAGATTTTAATTAGCGTCACCAGCTTCTTTCGCGATGCCGGGGCCTTTGATAGCCTGAAGCGGGAGGTGTTTCCGGCGCTGCTGCGCGATCGCCAACCTGTGACCCCGGCGGATCAACGCGCCGCCGACCTGCCCCTGCGTATTTGGGTGGCGGGCTGCTCGACCGGCGAAGAGGCCTACTCGATCGCCATTGGCCTGCTCGAGTTTTTGACCCACCAGCCCTACCAGCCCCCGATTCAAATTTTTGCCACCGATGTGAGTGAGCAGGCGATTGAAATCGCCCGCCTGGGTATTTATTTGCCCACCAAGGTGGCGGATGTGGCGGCGGATCGATTGCAGCGCTTTTTTGTGCCGGTGGAGGGGGGCTACCAAATTAGCAAGCCGGTGCGGGAGCTGTGCGTGTTTGCCCGCCAAAATTTAATTAGCGACCCGCCCTTTTCGCGGCTTGATTTAATCAGCTGCCGCAATGTGCTGATTTACTTTGGCAGCGCCCTCCAAAAGAAAGTGCTGCCCATGTTTCACTACGGCCTTAAGCCCGGTGGCTTTTTAATGCTGGGCTCCTCTGAAACCGTGGGCGACTTGACCGAGCTGTTTACCCTGGTCGATCGCCAGTACAAAATCTATGCCAAGCAGTCGTCGGCCCTGCGGCTCAACCTCGATCTGGGCGACAGTAGCGGCGATCGCCAACCCCTGCCGCCGGTGGCGATCGCCCCAGAGCCCCGCCCGACCTTAGATCTCTACAGTGCCGCCGACCAGGTGGTGCTGGGGCGCTACAGCCCGGTGGGGGTGGTGGTCAACGACCAGCTCGATATTTTGCAGTTTCGGGGCCAAACCGGGGCCTATTTAGAACCGGCCCCTGGGCGGGCCAGCCTCAACCTGCTGACCATGGCCCAAGACTCGCTGCGGCTCGATCTGCGCACGGCCCTGTACCAGGCTAAGCAACTGGGCCAGCCGGTGCATAGAACCGGCTGGGTGCAAGAGCGTGACCGATCCCGCGGTTGGCAAGGCCCCGATCAAGAGGCCCCCCGCCGTCGCCCAGTCCACATTCAGGTGCTACCCTTTCGGCCTAGTGATGAGGGAGACATCTACTTTTTGGTGCTGTTTGAAGAGGACGATCGCGATTCAGCTGAGGCCTTGACCTCTGACCTGGCGTTGACCATCGCCACCGCCCCGGTACCCCTCGACCCCGACCAGCAGAACCTGTACCGCCTGCAGCAGGAGCTGGAAGCCACCAAGTCGCACCTGCAATCGATCATTGAAGCGCAGGAATCGACCAACCAAGATCTACGGGCCGCCAACGAAGAAATTCTTTCCAGCAATGAGGAGCTGCAAAGCACCAACGAAGAGCTACAAACCGCTAAGGAGGAAATTCAGGCCACCAACGAAGAACTCAGCACCATCAACGATGAGCTCTATCGCCGCAATGCCGACACCACCCGCATTAGCAATGACTTTCAAAACCTATTGGGCAGCATCAACATTCCCATTCTGATGCTCGAAGGTGATCTCAGCATTCGCCGGTTTACCCCCACGGCGGCGACCCTGTTTAACCTGATTCCCTCTGACATTGGTCGCCCCCTCAGCGACATCAACCACCGGCTCACGATCACCGATTTAGAAACGCAGATTTTGACGGTGATCACCACCCTCAACCAGTACAGCCAGGAGGTGCAAGACCACCAGGGCCGCTGGTACGATCTGCGCATTCGCCCCTACCGCACCCTTGACGATCGCATTGATGGAGCGGTGCTGGTGCTGGTCGATATCGATCTGCTCAAGCGCAGCTCCGAGGAGCTGCGCCAGGCCCGCGACTATGCCGAAGCGATCGTGGACATGGTGCGCGACCCGCTGATCGTCCTCGATGCCGACCTGCGGGTGGTGCGGGCCAACGGCCAGTTTTATAGCACCTTTCAGGTGTTGCCCCAGGCCACGGAGGGGTGCCTGCTGTTTGAGCTGGGCAACGGCCAGTGGAGCAGCCCCCAACTGCGATCGCTGCTCCAGGATCTGCTGCCCCGCGACAGCCAGATCGAAAACTTTCGGGTTGCCCCCCCGGTTGACTCCCCTGACCTCAAAACCATGCAGATCAATGCCCGCCAAATTGCCACCGCCACAGGCCAGCCGATGATTTTGCTCACCATTCAAGCTGAGGGCGATCGCCCCAGCCCCGGCCAAGAGCGACGCCCACCTTAACCCCTTGGCTATTCCCCCTGGCGGGGGCTGAGCTTGAATCTTGGCGGGCATCTGTGCCTGGGGCGACGGTTAAGATTTCCCCACCAAGGATACTTCTCCGCAAGGGGGGGGTAGATTTATAAGAGTAATGTAGGGTAGGGACTTCCAGGCCATTAAGGAGATTTCCAGGAAAGAAGATACCCGCTTTAATGCAGCGACTGTAGCCGCTGTCGGGTGGGCACTGACTACCATTTGGGAAACTCTTTTCGAGCCATCACCTAACTATCCCACCCCCATCCTCTAGGGCAGATCCTACCTGGAGGTTCTGGCATTGGGGCATCATTTAATTGGGGCATAATTTAAATGTTGAAAGTCC
>JAIXUR010000573.1 GCA_027483425.1 Cyanobacteriota bacterium
CAAATTGGTCTCGCTGAGGTTGGCATTTTGCAGGCCAGCATGGGACAGATCGACGCCCATTAACTCAGCCCGACTCAGATCAATGCCCCCTAAGCTGGCCCCATGCAGGTCAGCCTCTACCAGCGTAACACCCTTAAAATCTCGTTCTCCCAGGGCGTAGCGGGCCAGCAGCTCAGCGGTGGCCATGGGCTCGTGGGGTGTGGCGGTCATGGACGTATCGGTAGGCATAGTCGACTCCTGATTCTATGATTTCGCTAAATCCTCCCCGGCCACCGGTGATGTTAATCGTGGGACTCGGTCGTAGCGCTTCAACCTCGCCTAGCTTGACCAGTTCGCCTAGTTCCGTTAGTGTCCATGGGCGATGCACCAGCATAGCTACACGATATACCCCTTCCTCGGCAATGGGGTCACCATCTCCACTATGAACCGGCGCATCTGGCCAGACGACTGAGGGGCGCGATCGCCAGGCCCCAAGGCACTGCCGCCCTAACTAAACAATCGAGGGTAAATCCGGAGCGCGGCCAGTCTCGCCAGCACCACCATCCACCCGATCAGCCACAGCAGCAGCAGGGGCCACCAGGGGGGCAAGCCTAGGGGCCAACGCAGCAGATCCACCAGGGAGGCCAGGGGCAGCAGCCCAGCAAACCGGGCCAGCAGTGGGGGCAGCGTATCCCGAGGAAAGTAGGTGCCCGAGAGGGTAAACATGGGGATAACCACCAGAAAAATCGGCACGTTGACCTGATCGACCTTGTTGACGGTACCCGCCACCAGCAGGCCAAAGGCCCCAAACAACAGACTACCGAGGATGATCAGCGGCAGCGACAGCACCAGACTAGAGAGGTCGTAGAGGTTGGCCAGGACGGCGACGATACCGGTAAGGGTGCCCGCAATGGTGCCCTTGGTAGCCGCCCAAAACCAGTCGCCCAAAAACACGTCGGTGTAGCTGAGCGGTGCCGTCAGCAGCGCCTGCCAGGTTTTTTGAAAGTTCAGCCGAATGAAGCTGCTGTAGGCCCCTTCAAAAAACGACTGAAACAGCACGCCAATGGCAATCATTCCTGGGGCCAGAAACTGGGGATAGGGGATCATCTGGCCCAGGTACTCCACATCGCCGATTAGGGGAGTGAGGCCGTAGCCAAAGGCCACCAGGTACACAATTGGCTCGGAAATGGGGGGCAAAAAATTGACTAGCCAGGTGCTGCGATACACCTGAAAGTGTCGCCACCAGACCGAGTAGATCCCCCAGGGGGTGGCCGTGATCAGCTTCATTCCAGCACGCTCCCGGTGAGGCGGAGAAAGACGTCTTCTAAGTTAGCCGGCCGCCGCACCAGGCGACTGGGCTGGTGGGCGGCGATCGCCGCCCAGAGGGTTTCGGGATCGCCGTCGGGCAGGGTGACCAGGTGGGCACTGCCAAAGGCACGGTACCAGGCCCCATGGCGGGCGGCCAGGTCTTTGAGCAGGGCTGGATCAACCCCCTCCACCTCGGCGATCGCTCGACCAATCACCCGGGCCACTAGATCGGTGGGGGTGCCCTCGTCGATCACTTTGCCCTGCTGCAACAGGAGGAGGCGATCGCACAATCGCTGGGCCTCATCCATGTAGTGAGTCGTCAGTAAAATGCCACAGCCCTTAGCTTTGAGCTGCTGCACCAGCCGCCAAAAGTCCTGGCGGGCATCGGGGTCGAGACCGGTGGTGGGCTCGTCTAAAAATACGATTTGGGGCTGGTTCAGGAGGGCACGGGCCAGCACCAGTCGCCGCTTCATGCCGCCCGACAGTTCATCGACCTGGGCATCGGCCCGATGCTCTAGGTTGACCAGGGCCAGCAGTTCCCCCGCCCGCTGCCGTGCCGCCGCGCCGGTAATGCGGTAGTGGTGGGCAAAGTGAGTCAGGTTTTTAAACACCGTAAAGTCAGGGTCGAGGTTGTCTTCTTGGGTGACAATGCCCATCTGGGCGCGGGCTAGCTGTCCCTGCCCCGGCAGTTGCCAGGGGCCAAACTGCACAAATCCCTTGGTGGGAATGACGGTACCAAACAGCATGCCTACAGTGGTGGTTTTACCCGCCCCATTGGGCCCCAGCAGTCCAACAATCTCCCCCGGTGCCAGGGTAAAGCTCACCCCCTGCACCACGGCCTCGTCGCCGTAGGTTTTCCACAGGTCGTAGGCGGTCAAACTGAGCGCATCGGCCATGTATGCACCTACAAAAATCCTATTCTCATACAAATTTTGGCCAAACCATCCTGATTTATCGGCCCAGGCCAGAACTATAGATTGGTAGATGCACCCTGATCATTCCCTGGCCTTCGGGCCGGGGAATTTTTTTGCCCGGCAAGCGTAACGGGGCCACCACCGGGCCAGGGAAGTTCTGGAAAATTCAGGTTAAACTAGAGCCGAGAACGGGGGTCACCTGCGGCGGTTTAGCCCATGGATTTTGAGGAAATTGCTGTACTCGTCAACCAGATTGCCGTAGAGCGCAAGGGGCGACCGCTCAAGGACGTAGAGCGCCTGGTGCTCAAGGGATCTTGGGAGAACAAAACCTACTCAGCGATGGCTACCCCCACCGCAGGCTATACCGAAGACTATCTCAAAAAAGATGTCGGCCCCAAGCTCTGGCAATTGCTGACCGATCTCGTCGATGTCGATATTAAGGGCATCCGAGTCACCAAGCGCAACATTCAAAATGTGCTGCAAACCTGGATGGTGCAGGGGTTAATGGCGGCAGAGGTGGCGGCCATTGCCCAAGAGCAGGCGGTAGAGCCAGCGAATGGGCCTCGCCAGCCCAGGGACGAGGCGCGTCTGCCCGCCCTAGTCGTCCGTGACCCACCCCGCCTGGATCTCGACGACTGCGGTGGTCGCACCACCGAACTCACCACCCTCTCCGCCTGGATTGTGGAGGAACGCTGCCGCACGGTGGTGCTGTGGGGCCTGCCGGGGGTAGGAAAGACAACCCTAGTGGCCGCGATCGCCGCCGCCGTTGCCCCCCAGGTTGAGCAGTGTGGCTATCTGGCTCTGCCTGCGGAGGTGACCGATCGCGCGCTGCTAGAGGCGATCGCCCTCTGGCTAGACCCCGCCACTAATCCCGCCACCGCCTCCCCCCTGGCCCTGGTGGACTGGGTGCTCGATCAGCTCGATCAGCGCCGCCGCCTGCTGATTATTGACGGGATGGAGCAGTTGTTTGAGCCCCAGCAGCCTGCGGGCAGCTACCGAACCGGCACCGACGCCATCCAGCATCTCTTTCACCAGGGGGGCGATCGCCACCACCAGAGCTGCCTGGTCTGGGTTAGCCGCGAAAAACCGGCCGATTTTTCCCAGGTGCAGGGGCCACGGGTGCGAGACCTGGCCCTGGGCGACTTAGCCCCCGATGCCGCCCTGCTCCTGCTGCATGCCCACGATCCCTTACCTCACGACCCCAACGACTGGCCCGACGACTGGGCTGCCTTGGTCGATCGCTACGGCCGTCATCCCCTCGTGCTGCGGGGGCTGGGGGCTACCCTGCGAGAGATGTACCAAGGTCAGCCCAGGGCGTTGCTCCAGGCCCCTAAGCTGGCAGTGTCCGTGGCGGTGCACCGCACCTTTACCCAGGCCTTAGATCGCCTCCTGCCGGAGGAATGGGCCCTGCTGTACTGGCTAGCCCTGGCCCAGGAGCCCGCGGTTCTCAAGGATCTACGGGTAGCCATGCAGCCACCCCCCACCGAGACAGTGGTGCAGTCGGTGCTGGGGCGCGGTTGGGCCCTTGGTCGCGCCACCACCGACATCGCCACCGACATCGCCACCGATAGCGCGACCGATAGCGCGACCGAGGGCCGGGGTCTCGCCCTCAGCCTCAACCCTGTGGTGCAAGCCCTGGTGCTAGAACGCCTTCAGCCCTTGCTCTTGGCTGAACTAGAGACTGATGCGATCGACTGGCTCCAGCGGCTGCCCCTCATCACCATGACCGCCCGAGAAGTGATCCAAGAGCGGCAGCGGGCAGCGATGCTGGTGCCCTTGGCCGAAGCGCTCCAGCGGCGTTATGCCACCGATGAGGCCCTGGCGGCCAAAGGTACCCGCCTGCTGAACAGGCTACAAACCCTTGGGGGCCAGCCTGGCTATGGGGCGGGCAACATCATTCATCTCTGCCAGCATTTGGGGCTGGGGGTCAGCGGCGCTGACCTGTCTCAGCTAGCCATTTGGCAGGGCGACCTGCGTCGGGTCAGCCTGCAAGGGGCCAACTTTAGTCAGGCCCAGTTTAGCGATACCGCCTTTGCCACCGCCCTGGGCCGCGACCCGGTGGCCGCCTTTAGCCCCGTTCGCGGAGCAGTAGTGGGGGAGACCAACCGATTTTTAGCCAGCGGCGATCATGAGGGCCGCCTGCTGCTGTGGGATCTGAACCGGGGCAAGCTGGTATGGATGTCTAACCAGGGCCAGGGCATTCGATCGCTGGCCTTTAGCCCCCGGGGAGATTTGCTGGCGATAGGTACTGAGACGGGGCAAATTTTACTGTGGCCGGTGGGGGCCACCTACCAAACGAGTGTTTTAGAAGACCACCAGGTGCCGGTGCGAGCCCTGGCCTTTAACCCCGACGGTAGCCAGCTGGCCTCAGGGGATGACCACGGTCGGCTGTGCCTGTGGGAGGTGGCATCGGGGTTTGGTCAGGGGCACCTGGCGGGCCACACCGGGCCAATCCATAGCCTGGCCTACAGTGCAGCGGGCGATCGCCTCGTCAGCGGTGGCGACGATCAGCGGGCCTGCCTGTGGCAGGTGAGCGATCGCACTCGACTCAGAGACCTCCAGGCGCGATCGACGGCGACCATTCGCACCGCCGGTTTTTTGCCCGACCCCAACGACCCTGACTACCCACCCATCCCGTTTGCAGCCGGTTACGATGACCGCTGCCTCACCATTTGGAATCTGGAAACCGGCCTCCCCTGCTGGATTTTGCCCGCCGATGTGCGGGCCTTGCCCGCCATGGTTATCAGCCCCAGCGGGCGCTACCTGGTCTGCAGTCGCCAAGACTTTACCGTTGCCGTGTGGGATATTCCCGAACGCCGAGCCTGTTATGCGCTGCCTTCCCTGGGGGCACCGGTGTGGGCCCTGGCCTTTAGCGCCGACAGCCGCTACTTTGTCACCGCCAGCAACTACACCATCAAACTCTGGAACACCAAACGGGGTCAGTGCTGGCGCAGCTTTCTCAGTCAGGCTCACCCGGTGCGTTGCCTAACCTTTAGCACGGCCGCCGACAGCGGTACCATCGTGACTGGCCACGACGACGCCCAGCTGCGGCTGTGGCAGGTCAACGCAAATCACCCCTACGCCATTGGTCCCCGCGCCCTTAGCGGCCACAGTAGCCCCGTGCGCACGGTGGCCCTCAGCGCCGACGGTCAGTGGTTGGCCAGCAGTGCCGACGACTGCACCATTCGTCTGTGGTCCGTCACCACTGGCCAGAGTCAATGGGTTTGGGCTACGGCCGCTCCAGCAACGCTGCTCTGCTTTAGCCCCGCTGGCCAATGGCTGGCCAGTGCCAGCCCCGGAGACGGCATTGCCCTGTGGGATATCGCCACCGGCCTCGCCGCAGGCGACTTAGACCAAGCTCCCGAGAACCCCTCAGCCCTCCTCTATAGCCCCGACGGCCGCTGGCTGATCGCCGGAGCCAAGGACGGCACGATTCGTCTCTGGCCAGGCCAACCGTACCCAGCCATCAGCCCTGGCACCTTCACGGGCCACCAAAACCAGGTCCACGGGCTGGCCGTAGGGTTAGATGGGGCCATGCTGGTCAGCGCCAGCCACGACGGTACCGTACGCTGGTGGAGCTTAGAGCCGGGCGATTCCCCTAGCGTTCAGGCATCCATACAGAACGAGGATCCCGGCTCCCGCCGGGCCCTGGGCCAGTGGCACCACCCTGAGGAACAGTGGCTGCAGGGGGTTACCATCAGCCCCACCGGGGAGATTCTTGCCATTACCAGTGTCGCAACCCAGGTCGAGGTGTGGGCCGTAGCGACCAACCAGCGTCGCCATGTTCTGCTGGGGCACAGCCAAGATATCTGGCACGGATCGGTGAGCTCCAACCGCACCCACCTGGTTACGGCCAGTCAGGATGACGAAATTCGCGTGTGGGCCCTCGACACCGGCACCTGTCAGCAGACCCTGCGGCCCGATCGCCCCTACGAAGGCGTCAACATTCGCGGTGCCACTGGCCTATCGGACACCGAAGAGCAGATGCTGAAGTCCCTGGGGGCGATCGTCAGCTACTAAGC
>JAIXUR010000558.1 GCA_027483425.1 Cyanobacteriota bacterium
CGGTAGACTTTTTGCCGCACCGCGATCGCCCCCGCCTGGCCCCCGAGGGGCACCACGCTCCCTTGGCCTCTTAACCTGCCCCTTTCACCAGCTCTAGCACCGTCACCTCCGGTGGGCACCGCCATCGTCCCGGCGCGTAGGTGCCGAGTCCCCGATTCACGTAGAGCTGATTTTGACCGACCCCATGCAGGCCCGACACCCATTCCCAGTGGCGGACGACCTTAAGACACTTGCGGCCCAGGTAGGGGAAGCCCAAGGGCAACCACTTGGCCGTCACCTGGCGCAACTCCTGGGTCAGAGCTGGCAGTGGCCCCAGCCCTGGCAGCACAATTTGCCCCCCGTGGGTGTGGCCAGAGAGTTGTAAATCCACTCGCCAGGGCATTAAAAATTCGGCGGTGTCGGGGTTGTGGGAGAGTACCAACCGGGGCTGGGCCGGGGGCAGCGAGGCGAACAGCCGGGCGGGGTCAAAATCTCGGGACCACAGGTCGGCTAGGCCCACCACCGCCATATCGTCGCCCAGGGGATAGGCGATATCGTTCCACAGGGCGGTGATACCCGCCTGGCGGAGCGATCGCAGAATCATCTCGCGGCCATCCAGGGTAATGTTGTCGTGGTTGCCCAGGATCGCCACGGTGCCGTAGCGACTCTGCATCTGGCTGAGGTAGGAGGTGAGCTCCCAAATGGGCGTTGGATCTTTGGTCACATAGTCGCCGGTTAAGGCAATCAGGTCGGGGCGCAGACCATTGACCCGATCGACCACCTGGCGCAACAGCTCCGTCGAGAGGCGCAGTCCGTCGTA
Organism: Cyanobacteriota bacterium; assembly: GCA_027483425.1. Lineage (GTDB taxonomy): Bacteria > Cyanobacteriota > Cyanobacteriia > Phormidesmidales > Phormidesmidaceae > Nodosilinea. The sequence continues at coordinate 800 of JAIXUR010000558.1, forward strand.
GTGGAAATCAGAGAGTTGAACAATGCGGCATCCCTCCAGCCGCTGGGGCAGGTCGAAAATGGGCACGGTCACCCGGTTAACGGTGAGGGGGCCAGTGAAAAGGGGGCGCATGGGTTCGGGGAATACATTGCATGAACGTATGTGAACGCTAGCCCGTTTATCCCCTAGTTGCCCACCAGCCCCCGACATTCTTCAGCAGGATTTAGCGAAACCTCACAGACGGCCTTTGGGTCAGGGCTTAACCCTACGCTATCTACCTCCGTTGACGATACTGGGTACAGGCCGCGACTAGGGCCTGGGCGACGCCAGGGCAGCCACCCCAGTGCAGGTGCAGGTACGAAGCATGGATTTGGTGCAGGCTCCAGCCCTCGGTGGCGTGGGGCTGCGCTGCACCGTAGCGCTTGAGCTGGTACAGGGGATCGGCGGGCAAGGTCTCCGCCTGGGAGCGGTGAAACTCGTGCCCCCACACCGTTTGGCCCGCTTGTAAGAGGGGGCTGTGGCGAGCTGCCGTGGCACCCCGATAGCCCAGGGTCAGCCGTCCGGTCATGCGTACGGTGGTGGGTAGCACCCCCACCATGGGCCAGGCTTTGTCCTCTAGGTCAACCAGGGTGGTGGCTAGATACATCAGCCCGCCACACTCAGCATAGGCCGGTAAACCCTGCTCTAGCTGAGTCTTCAGCGCCCATCGCAGCCCCTGGTTTGCGGCCAGCTCTGCCGCAAACATCTCGGGAAATCCACCGCCAAAGTAGAGGCCATCAATATCGGCGGGGAGGTGTGGGTCTCGCAGCGGGCTCCACGGCACCAGGTCGGCACCGAGGGCGGTGAGAATATCGAGGTTGTCGGGGTAGTAGAAGCTGAAAGCCGTGTCTTGGGCGATCGCAAGGCGGGGGCGGGGGGCGGGGGTAGGGGCAGACCTCTGTGTCTGCCCTATCTCGGATAAGTGGGCCAGCGGGTAGGGGCAGACCTCTGTGTCTACCCTGTATTGGGTAGGTGGGTCAGGGCAGACCTCTGTGTCTGCCCTATCTCGGGAATCCTGGGTGGATGGGTGGGCCGGTGGGTAGCGCTTCAGCAGGGGGGTGAGGGCGGCCCAGTCGAAGCGGGTGTGGCCGAGGTGGGCGAGGCGGGCGAGAATGTCTGGGAGCTGGGGGAGTTCGGCGGTGGGTACCAGGCCCAGGTGGCGATCGGGTAGGGCGATCGCCTCCTGACGCCGCAGCACTCCCAGGATGGGCAACGCTATACTGCTCAGCGCATCGGTCAGCAGCTCGAGATGGCGATCGCTGCCCACCCGGTTCAACACCATCCCAGCCAACTGCACCTGGGGATCGAGCGTGCGGTAGCCGTGGACGATGGCCAGCACCGATCGCGACAGGCGGCTACAGTCAACCACCAGCAGCACCGGCAGATGGAGCAAGCGAGCAATGTGGGCCGTGCTGGCCACATCTGACCGCCCCGATGCGCCGTCGAACAGACCCATGACCCCTTCTACCAGGGCAAAATCAGCGTCTTGGCAGCGGTGGGCAAAGCAATGCTGCACGTAGGCCTCAGAGGTCACAATAGGGTCGAGGTTATAGCAGGGACGACCTGTGGCCTGGCGATGGAACATGGGGTCGATGTAGTCAGGCCCCACCTTAAAGGACTGCACGCGGGAGGATGTTTGCGCGAGGGCCGCCAGCAGGGCCAGGGTAACCGTGGTTTTGCCCACGCCGCTGCGCTCCCCCGCAATCACCAAGCCGCCAGAAACCGTTGTACTCACCGCCGCTGACTCCATCTAGAACCATCCGCTCCATTGTCGCTGGCTTCAGGCAAGAAGAATTTCACCGGTGCTTCAACGCCAAAACTCAAAGTTCAAAATTGCCCTACAGACACTGGGGGAGCTGGTTGGGTAGCCTGGAACTATCCATGGCATAGGTACTCTAGGATGGCGGCACCTTCACTCCTCGAACGGGCTCAGGATGGCGATGGGGCGGCGATCGCGGCGTTGCTCACCCAGGCTCTGAAGCCCAAGGGCATTACCGTGCGGGGCGATCGCCAGAGCTACACCCTGCACCTTTGGTTTACCGGCAGCCCGGCTCCGCCCCAGCCCGCTACGGTGGCCTACGCCCGCCGCGCCCTGGAACGATTGCAGGTGCCCACCCTGGGCATTCTGCACCTCTACGGCGAACAGCCTGGGTTGGCCCAGCCCGTCTGGAGTGAAGAAATTACCCTGCTGGCGCTCTCCTCAACCCGTGCCCTGGAGGAGGTGGCTCCCGTCGCTAAGGACTCCTCAACTCCAGCCCCCCAAGCTGACCCAGGGGCAGGGTTTCCACCCTTGGGGCTGGGGGATGACCGGGCACCAGGGGCCGTGGCTCGCGCCTACCAAGAGCTGGGCTTAGCCCTTGGGGAGCCCCTGGCCCAGGTGGAGTCGGTGTACTTTAAGCGCCGAGCGGTGCTGTTGCGCCAGGGCGATCGCGCTGCCCTGGAACCCCTCAAATGGGCCTTTACCACCCTCAAGACCCATTTAGAGCAACCTACCGTTGAGGCGGAACCGGCCTCCTTTGCGGCCCTCGGTCAAGACCCTAGGGTTGAGACGGCGGCCCCGCGCCCAGAATTGCGCCCGGAATCGCGCCCAGAATCACTATTGCCTCGTCCCCAGTCCCCATCCCGGCCCCACGCCAACCCCCCAGACGATCATCCAGACGATCATCCAGACGACACCGATCTGCTCTCCTTCCAAAACCGCTATACCAACGGGCTGATCTTTCCGGTACTGATGGTACTGGGGATGCTGATGAATGCCCTGCCGATCGTGAACGGGCTGCTGTTTGGCGTCAAGATTTGGTTTCACGAGTTTGGCCATGCCACCATCGCCTGGCTGGCGGGGCGGCAGGCACTGCCCTTGCCCATCGGCTGGACCAGCTACAACCCCCAGCGATCGCTCTTTGTCTACCTCGGCCTTCTCGCCCTGCTGGGCCTGCTGTTTTGGGCGGGGCGGC
>JAIXUR010000158.1 GCA_027483425.1 Cyanobacteriota bacterium
GCCGAGCGCCTGAACCAAGCCGCCCTGGAGCTGGAGAAAATACCCCAGTGCTGCCTCCAGGTGAAGCTGGTACCGGATCCCCCCAAATCTGGCCTGGATGTGGATGAACTAGCGCCTTTACTACCCCAGTTCGACCAATTGACCCACCTGAAGATTCGCGGGCTGATGACCATTCCGCCCCAGGGGGCCAACGCCGATACTGTGCATCAGGTGTTCACGGGGGCAAGATCCCTGGCCGAGACCATTAATCACCAGGGCTTGAGCCACCTACACATCGACCAGCTTTCCATGGGCATGTCGGGAGATTATCCGACCGCGATCGCCTGTGGAGCCACTATGGTGCGTCTGGGCACGGTGCTGTTTGGCTCCCGACCTACCTTTTCCTAGCCCGTCCCCTAGCCAGAATGGTAGGTTCTCACGCAATATTAAAATGCGATCGGAAAAGTTTTAATTAAAAGCTTTAATAACCGTGAAGCAGCTCTTCCTTTTTGGGATTTCATGTATACTGTGGTCTCAATATTCTGTATGCAGGGTATTAACGCAGAGCCTAAACCTGCTTAGCCAGAGTTAAGAATGTCGCCGTGGTGATGTTCCACCCCTGGGATTTCAGCTCAGGTTTAGGTAGTCAGGCACCTCCTGTAGGGCCTGATTTACCCCAATCCCCAGGTTAGCCCTACCATTTTTCACAACAGCCGTTGCAAATGGAAAAATGGCGCTATCATGGCCATCGATAGCCGGAGCATCATGATACCCCCTATCGGTCCATGACCACGGGGTTTACCGACCTAAATGATAGTCATCGTGGAGTGTAAGTTGTGAGCAACATGTTTTCTAAGCTGCGGGACTTCGTTGGCCTCAACGACCCAGCAGACTACGACTATGAATACGAAGAAATGGATGGTGAGGAATACCAAAACCTCTACCAAGAAGAAAATACCCAGCCTATTGTGCAGCCCCAGCCCGAAGAAGTGCGGCGGACCAGCCGCCCCCGTCGCGAACGTATGATGCCCACTGATGCAGGAATGACCCCGATGGCCAGCAATGTAATTGGTATGCCTGGTGCCATGAATGGCACCTCCGAAGTGGTTGTAATGGAGCCTCGCTCCTTTGAGGAAATGCCCCAGGCCATTCAGGCCCTGCGGGAGCGCAAGTCCGTGGTGCTGAACCTCACCATCATGGATCCTGACCAAGCCCAGCGCGCCGTTGACTTCGTTGCGGGCGGCACCTACGCCATCGACGGCCACCAAGAGCGCATTGGCGAAAGCATCTTCCTGTTCACCCCCAACTGCGTACAGGTGAGCACCCCCAGCGAGTACGAAGAAGAGGTCTTTATGGGTCAGCCCCAGACCATGCCCATGGCTGGTCAAATGCCTCCCGCTCCCGCCTGGGGTACCGAGCCTATGGTTCGCATGGCCTAGGTTAGAGCGTCCTTACCAGTTCACACACACTCTAAGCTCTGACTATCATCGCCCCCAGACTGGCTCTGGGGGCTACCTTAAGGTATGGTCTTCACTGACGGCGTGAGTAATCTAGGTCGTAGGTGAGCGTATGCTTGAGGCAACATTTGGGGTTATCGGCGGCGGGATGATGGGAGAGGCTCTCATTGCCCGCCTTCTTGATCAGGGAATTTTTGCCCCTGGGGCCGTGGTGGTGAGCGATCCCCAGGCGACCCGACGAGAGGTTTTGCACCACACCTACGGCGTGCAGACCACGGCGGACAATCAGGCGGTGATGGATGCCGCCGAGACAGTTTTATTGGCGATTAAGCCCCAGCTGCTGACGGCGGTGGCGGCGGGGTTGACACCGCCCAAAACCGAGCATCCCCTGCTGCTGTCAATTTTGGCAGGGGCCTCCCTCGCTCGCCTCGGGCAAGCGTTTCCCGGCTGGGCGGTGGTGCGGGCCATGCCCAATACGCCTGCGACCGTGGGGGCGGGGGTGACGGCCCTGGCGGCGGGGGATGGGGTCAGCGCTGAGCAGCGATCCCAGGCTCGCACCATCTTTGCCAGCGTGGGCACCGTGGTGGAGGTCCCCGAGGCGCAGATGGATGCGGTGACGGCCCTGTCGGGGTCGGGGCCGGGGTACATGGCCCTGGTGGTGGAGGCGCTGGCCGACGGCGGCGTGGCGGTGGGATTGCCAAGAGCGATCGCACTGGAACTGGCGATCGCCACGGTGCGCGGTACCGGCGAACTCCTGCACCAGGGCAACCTGCATCCTGCCGTGCTCAAGGATCGGGTCACCAGCCCCGGCGGCACCACCATTGCTGGGATTGCCGCCCTAGAGGCCGGGGGACTGCGATCGGCCCTGATGGAGGCGGTGCGGGCCGCTCACCGACGCTCTCAAGAATTGGGTCAATCCTGATGGAGCTTCAGTGTTGGAGGCCTGGCATGACGTCTTCAAGGGTTGAAATCCTCAATATTCCTGAAATTCAGCAGGTTTCTGTGACAGAAGATTTGCTCACGGTGAGTCTGTCTGATGGGCGCGTGATCGGTGTGCCCTTGGCCTGGTATCCTCGCCTCCTCCACAGCACCCCGGTAGAACGCAACAACTGGCGACTAACGGGAGGTCAAGCAGGTATTCACTGGCCAGAGCTAGATGAAGATATCAGCCTGAAGAATATTTTACTAGGCCAACCTTCAGGGGAAAGCCAGACCTCGTTACAACGGTGGCTAGAAAATCGTAACTTCCAGCCCCAAAGCTCATAGAACAGTAGACGGGCCTGGACCTCAGGCCCGTCGTTTAGGCAAAACAATCCATTCCTACCTGAGGTTTCTAGGATCCCATGGCCACTTCGTTGACGGTCTGCGGCCCACGGGGGTGGCGGCCCCCGGCCCTCGTCGCCACCTGGTCTGCCAAATAGTCAGCGTCGCGGGCGATCCCCGAGAATCGACCAGAGCCCCAGGTATACAACCAGGGCAGCCCTAGGAAATAGAACCCTGGCACGGCGGTCACGCCTCGGCGGTGGCCAGGGTAGCCCTGGCCATCGAACACGGGTAGCTCGACCCAGCCAAAGTCGGTGCCGTAGCCAATGCACCAAATCACCGAGGTGATATTGGCCTCGCCATAGTCAAGGCTGGTGTCCACCGTCTCCGGCTCCCAGACCGGGCGATAGGGCGGCTCCACCGGCGCATCCAAGCCCTGCTTGTCGATGTAGGCATCAATGGTGCGCTTAATGCTTTCGGCGACGGCATCGGCCTGGTCGAGGTTGTGCTTGAGGTCATCGCTAAACTCCAGGCGGGTGCCCTGAATAGCGGTCAGTCGCCCGTGGAGCGCCATGCCCTGGAGGGCAAAGTGGCGTAGGTCAATCTCGCGCCCGCCGTCGCGCCCGGTGACGTAGTGGTTGGTCCTGTGGCGCACGGTGTCTTTTTGGGGGTGGTCATCAATGGCCAGGTCGTAGTAGCCCATCTGGTCGAGCCATGCCACCACGTCTTTGCCTCGGTAGCGACGGGGCGATCGCGGCGCACCCCCCACGCACAAATGTACCTGGCGACCCGCCAAATGCAAGTCTTCGGCAATTTGACAGCCCGACTGACCGGTGCCGACCACCAGCACCGATCCCTCGGGCAATGACTCAGGGTTGCGATACTCCGCCGCATGCAGCTGCACCACCTCAGGGGCCAAGCGCTCCGCCAGTCGGGGAATTTTAGGGGTGTGGTAGCCGCCCGTAGCGGATACCACCTGGTCGGCGGTGAAGGTACCCTGGGGGGTGACTACCTCAAAGCCGCCGCCCTCGCGCTGGCGCACTCGCTGCACCGCGATCCCTGTCTTGAGGGGCGGGTCAAAGTGACTGACGTAGCGCTCAATGTACTCCACGATGGCGTCGCGACCCATGAACCCCTCGGGGTCGTCGCCGGGGTAGGCAAAGCCCGGCAGCTGGCACTGCCAGTTGGGGGTGACGAGGCAAAACGAGTCCCACCGTTTGGTGCGCCAGGAGTGGGCGACCTGGTGCTGCTCCAGCACGATGTGGTCAAGGCCCCGGCGCTGCAAGCAATAGCTCATCGACAGCCCCGCCTGGCCACCGCCGATCACAATTACGCCGTAGTGCATGGCCATAGGTGATACCGATTTTGGATTTTGGATTTTTAGATGGGCGATGCTCACGGAGAAGCGCTGGCCTGAAGGGGAGTGGGTTTGTGTTTTTACCCTAGGTCGTTGTCTGGGGAGATGCTTGTAGCTCTGGCTACCGAACGCTGGGATCTAGCGCTAGTGGGAGGTCTGGGGGGTGCGATCGCCCATTTCTCTAGCGGACTCGGGTCTATTCAGCGTCGACCCCTATCACTTTCGATAGGGGTGATGCCAACCATGGCGCTCAATTTCCTCAAAAATAGAAGGAAAGACCGGCCTCAAGGCCGCTGCCCCTGTTGATTCGGGTAGACCTAACCGGTTTGTAGTGACTGATACGGGCATCCGTGGGGATCACCCCTAAGGTGCTGGAACGTGCAGCTAGACATCCAGGACTGCCAGTAGTTTTGCCCAGCAATTTTGCCCAGTAATTTTTCAAGGAACTAACATCCATGCCTGAAGTAACTCAGCCAGCCCACCAGGCTGGAGATTTTTTGGTTGATTACGAAGAGAAAGTCTTTCCCGATGTGCAGGCTGAGCCCGGCGAAAAAGCCCTCGTCACCTTCCACACCGTGGCCTTTGAAGGCTCCATCGGTCTGGTGAACCTGTTGCAGGCGACCCGACTGATTCGCAAAGGCTTTGAGACCTCGGTACTGCTCTACGGCCCTGGGGTCACCCTGGGGGTGCAGCGGGGCTTTCCGAAACTGGGCGACGAGGCCTTTCCCGGCCACATGGCCATGAACAATCAAATGGTGAAGGTGATGGAGCTGGGCGGTAAGGTCTACGCCTGCCGCTTCGCCCTCCAAGCCCTCTATGGTCACGGCGAGCCCTCCCTGATCCCCGGCATTCGTCCCATTAACCCCCTCGACGTACTGGATATTGTGCTGCTGCACCGCAAAGAAGGGGCCTTTATCCTCGATACCTGGACCATGTAAAGCCCTCTCCCTCAGCCCCTCTCCCTAGGGAGAGGGGAGCTTTTGTAGGGTGGGCACTGCCCACCATCCACTGACATCAACAACCCACCCACCTGTGCGATGGGCAAGAACGATACCATCCCACACAACTCTCCTCCCACCACCAACGCCCATGGACTACACCAAGACCATCCGCGCCGCTGCCGCCCAGATCAGCCCCGTGCTGTTTAGTCGCGAAGGCACCACCGAGAAGGTACTGGAGACCATAGCCCAAGCCGCCCAGGCCGGGGTACATCTAATTGTCTTTCCCGAGACCTTCATCCCCTACTACCCGTATTTCTCCTTTGTGCAGCCCCCGGTGCTGATGGGTAAAGCCCACCTGCGGCTGTACGAAGAAGCGGTCACGGTACCGGGGCCGGTGACCGATGCAGTCAGCCGAGCGGCGCGATCCTACGCCATGGTGGTGGTGCTGGGGGTGAACGAACGGGACGGGGGCTCGCTCTACAACACCCAACTGGTCTTTGACGCCGACGGCACCCTGGTGCTGAAGCGACGCAAAATCACCCCCACCTACCACGAGCGCATGGTGTGGGGCCAGGGCGACGGGGCCGGTCTGCGGGTGGTGGACACGGCGGCGGGGCGGGTGGGTGCCCTGGCCTGCTGGGAGCACTATAATCCCCTGGCTCGCTATGCCCTGATGACCCAGCACGAGCAGATCCACTGCGGGCAGTTTCCGGGGTCGATGGTGGGGCAAATTTTTAGCGACCAGATGGAGGTGACCATGCGCCACCACGCCCTGGAGTCGGGCTGCTTTGTGGTCAATGCCACCGGCTGGCTGACGGCGGAGCAGAAGCACCAGATTACCGACGATGAGGGTATGCATCGGGTGCTGTCTGGGGGGTGCTATACCGCCATCATCAGCCCGGAGGGGGTGCCGCTGACGGAGCCAATCCGCGAAGGAGAGGGGCTGGCGATCGCCGACCTAGACTTCTCGCTGATCACCAAGCGCAAGCGGATGATGGACTCGGTGGGCCACTACGCCCGCCCCGACCTGCTCCAGCTGCGGGTCAATGCCGAACCCTGGTCGGTAGTAGAGCGGTCAGGCCAGCCCTTAGAACCACCTCCCCAGGAGGTGCCTGGGGTTCGGTCATCCCCAAAGCTGGAAGAAGAGGTTCCATCGAGTCTACCTTCCAGCCGCCTAGGGCCGCCCAGGGCCTAGGTCGGGCCAGGTTTTCTGCCACGGCATCGAGCAATCGAGTGGTCACCACCGGGTGGCCTTCTTTGACGCAGGTTCTTATCCAGTACAGCAGGCCATGAACAAACAACGGCTGATTACAGAACTCCAGTCCCAGGGGCTGCGGCTAGGGGAGGCGACCCCTGGGGCGGCAGGGCGGCGAGGCGGCGCCGGCCCCTCGGATCATCGCGCCATCACCATCGACGGCACCACGGTGATGGTGCCGGTCTACACCGATAGCGCCGCCCACTCCCCCTATACCCTGCGGGCGACGGCGACTGGCCTCCTGTCCTTAGAAGCCTCGGGGGAGGCCATTACCCCCATCGATCTGCCCAATCCGCCCCAGTTCTACGGTCTGTCCACCGCCGACGGCATTCCCTACTGGAAAATTGCCCTACTCCATGGGCGCGACGTGCTGGCCACCACCGTGCAGCAGACCTGCCGACGCTACCGCGACCCCGCCACCGCCTGCCAGTTTTGCGCCATTGAAAAATCCCTCGACGCCGGGCGCACCATTGCCCGCAAGACCCCGGAGCAGCTGGCGGAGGTGGCCGCCGCCGCCGTGCGCCTGGACGGAGTGACCCACATGATTATGACCACGGGAACGCCGCATACGAGCGATCGCGGGGCCGCTTACCTGGCCGAATGCGCCGCCGCCATTCGCCAGCGGGTGAATCTGCCCATCCAAGCCCAGTGCGAACCCCCGGATGATTTTGCCTGGTTTAGCCGCATGCGGGCCGCTGGCATCGACAGCCTGGGCATGCACCTGGAGGCCGTCGATCCGGCGGTGCGGGCGAGGATCATGCCCGGTAAGGCGGAGGTTCCCCTGACCGTCTACTTTGCCGCCTTCGAAGCGGCGGTGAAGGTATTTGGCTGGGGCCAGGTCAGCACCTACCTCCTGGCGGGCCTGGGCGACAGCCTAGAGACCCTGGTGGACGCCAGCGATCGCCTGATTTCCATGGGCGTGTATCCCTTCGTGGTGCCCTTCGTGCCCATCGGTGAAACGCCCCTGGCCCACCACCCGGCCCCCAGCAGCGACTTTATGGTCACCCTCTACCAGCAGGTGGGCGCCATGCTGAAGCGGTCGGGTATGGCCTCAGCGGCCATGAAGGCGGGCTGCGCCAAGTGTGGGGCCTGTTCTGCCCTGTCTACCTTTGAGGGATAACCATGGCTCTCCATCGCTACCGCTTTGAACTGGCCCAATCTGCCGAGGATCTGGAGGGCTACTTTGCCCTGCGCCAGGCCATTTTTTGCGCAGAGCAGGGGCTATTTGACGACGACGATGGCGATCCCCTCGATGGTGTGGCCTATCCCATTGTGGCTCTGGACTCCGAGGCACCGCCTGGGGAGCAGGTGGTGGGGGTGGTGCGCATCTATGAAAAAACACCTCGGCTCTGGTACGGGGGGCGGCTGGGGGTACACCCCGACTATCGCCGGGTGGGACGCATTGGCAAGGGGCTGATTTATAAAGCCGTCACCACCGCCAATACCTGGGGCTGCGATCGCTTCCTCGCCACGGTGCAAGAGCAAAATGTGCGCTTCTTTCAACGGCTGCATTGGGAGTCCTTGGAGGAGGTGCGGCTGTGCGATCGCCCCCACCACTTGATGGAAGCCGACCTAGTCCACTATCCCCCCGGTGACGAGGGGCGGCCCGTGGTGGCGGGCTTGCTACGGCAGGTGTCGTGACGGGTGGGGGGTAAGGCAAGCATGATTGTAGATCTTATGTATGTCAGACGAACTAACGCTATGGGAGTTGGCCGCTGAACTGCGGCGATCGCTGGGCATTCTCCACAAGCGCGACATTCAAACAGCGGCAGCTCGGCTGGGGGCCCAGGTGGGCTCAACCCACCTGGAGCCCATTCGGCTGGGGGATGATTGCGCGGCGATTCCCGATGGCGAGGGCTATCTGCTGCTGGCGGCGGAGGGGATGTGGCCAACGCTGGTGGACACCGACCCCTGGTTTGCTGGGTGGTGCGCGGTGATGGTCAACGTCAGCGACATCTATGCCATGGGGGGCCGCCCGATCGCCGTGGTAGATACGGTCTGGAGTCAGTCGCCTGAGGCCGTAGAGCCCCTCTGGCAGGGTATGGTGGCGGCCTCCCAGGCCTTTAACGTCCCCATTGTGGGGGGGCACACCAGCTGCCATAGTCCCTATGCGGCTTTGTCCGTCGCCATCCTGGGTCGGGCTAACCGCCTGCTCACCAGTTTTACGGCGCAGCCGGGGGATGTGTTGCTGCATGTGGTCGATCGGCAGGGCAGAATGCACCCCCACTATCCCTTTTGGAATGCGGCCACGGAGTGCGATTCCGGAACGGATCCCTGCGCGAATCGCGATCGCCTGCGCCACAATCTAGAGCTATTGCCCCAGCTGGCGGAAGCAGGCCTCTGCGATACCGGCAAAGACATCAGCATGGGCGGCATCGTGGGCACTACGCTGATGCTCCTGGAGACCTCGGGCTGTGGGGCGGTGCTGGATTTGGGGGCGATCGTTCCCCCCCCCGAGGTCGATTGGCTGTCCTGGCTGCTGAGCTTCCCCAGCTACGGCTTTTTGCTGAGCGTGCGGCCTGGGGCGGTGGCCCAGGTGCAACAATGCTTTCGCCCCCAGGCTCTGGACTGTGAGCCGGTGGGACGGGTGATTGAAGCTCCTTCGCTTTACCTAGAGCTAGGGCATAATTCGCTCTGTTTTTGGGATTTTGAGACGGAGGCGTTGACTGGGTTTGGTGGGGGCGATCGGGTATCCCCTAGCCCCTAAATGTTGTGACGGTCTCCGACGCTAGCCGTTGCGGTTGAGCAACCATCGCCTCTACCATCCCTCGCCTACCCTGAATGGCAGGGCATTGCCATCGCTTAGTTGAGGGGACTTGAGAACTGCGATCGCAGCTCAGTTTGGTAAGGCTCCAGGGCCTGATCTAGCGATGGAAAGAACAGGGGGGAGCCAAACAACGGCTCAAAGAACTGCACGATGGGGATGTTTTCGACCCGAGGCAAGAAGTCCGAGGGGTTAGGGCCGTCGATATTGCGGCTGAGCACGCCAAACCCCAGGCGTTGGCTGCGGGGTTGCCAACTGGGGGCCTTGCGCTGGAGCCAGTCGGTAAAGTCGGTGGCGGCTTCCATGCTGCCGACCAGATTGGCGATCACCTCGGCGGGGGGTAGGTTCTGGGCCAGGTCGTCGACGTCTTCGGGTTGGGTGAGCCAGGCTTGCGCCAGCAGGTCTGGCCGTTGACTGGGGGTCTGCCAGGCAAGGATGGCATATTTAGCGGGGGTTTCGGCCCAGGTGCTGACATCCACGGGCTGGCCTGCCGCCAGGGCCAGCATCCCCTGTTGCAGCTCGCCACCGCTGGTTTGCCAGTCGCTGGCGGCAGCGGCCAAATCGCCCCGCCACCAGCGTAGGCTGCCCCTGGCCTGGTGCAAGAATCCGACCAGGGCTGGGTCTTCGGCCTGCTGTAGAAGGTCGCTATAGAGCACTTCCAGACGATCGAGCACCGCTGGGTACAGATCGGCAAACGGATCAGCCTGCCACAGGGGGCTGGTGAGTAGGGTGGGATGGCGCAGGATTTCCAGGGCCAGCGCCTCGGTGGCACAGGCTGTATCGCCAGCCCGCAGGCAAGACACCCCCAGCCCAAAGAAGACGCCCAGTTTGGCAGGCACTAGGGCGATCGCGCGAGAAAAAGACGCCATAGCCTCGTCTGGCTGGCCCGCCTCGAGATGCAGCCAGCCCAGGTTGCTGTGGCCAAACTCCTGGTAGGGAACCGCCTGGTTGCCCGCCTCAAACCAGGCGATGGCATCGGTGACCAGGGTCTGGCGCAGGGCAGGATTGTCGTCGGCCTGAAAGGCCAGCTCGCCCAGGTTATAGCCCAGTTGATAGGGGTAGTAGGGCTGCCAGGGGGCCAGGGCGTGGGCCTGCTCGAGCCGAGTGACAAATTCATCCACCTGGGGTGGGTCATCGGTCAGGGCAGAAAAGCCCGTGCTGGCGGTGCTCCAGGCGCGGTGGGTAGGGACTAGCCAGAGGGTCATGGCCAGGGTCAGACCCAGCCCCAGGCCTGCGAATAGACGGTGGCGACGGGGGGGCGTCGAGCCCTCGTCATTCCTAGGACCTGGGTTAAAGGTGTGGGCGAGCACAGCCAGGTAGAGGGCGAGGGTACCGGCGATCGCGGGAATATCCAGCTGATAGTCGGTCAGGCCAACGAGGCCAAAGGCAAACAGCCCCGCCAACAGACTCCACGCCAACACCGGCGGCAGGCCAGCCGGTGTCGTCTGGGCACCCTGGCGCATCCACCGGATCACCAGTATCCCCAGCACCAGCACCAGGGCCAGCGGCACTGCCACTCCCCACAGACCCAGCTCACCCCAGAGCTGAGCCGGCGTGCCGTGGAGCTGAAACTGTAGCTCGGCATCACGTCCGGCCCAGTGGGGTCGATACTGCTGGTACACCAGGGGCACGCTGCCCGGCCCCACTCCAGTGAAGGGGTGACTGCGCCCCATGTGCCAGCCCACGGCGTTGGTCACCACCCGGTAAGACAGCTCTCCTTCGGCAAACTTGCCCTGGGCCAGGTTCCCCAACGATCGCCACAGGCGCTGGTTAACGGCTAAGCCCAGCCCCAGTAGCCCCAGGGCCGTACCGCCGATCGCCAGGGACAGGGGCCGGGACAGGCGAGTGTAAAGCAGGGAGACCCCTACGGCCACTAACCCCGTCACCATCAGCGCTAGCCAGCCCCCCCGTGAGCTGGTGGTGTAGAGATTGAGCAGACCCAGGAGCAGACCCACCAGCCAGAGCCAGCGCTGCCAGCCCCGGTCGATCCAGGCCAGGCCCGCTAGCAGGGGGAGCACCAGCACCAGATAGCCCGCCACGTAGTTTTGGTGGCCGATGGGTTGCCAGTTGCGCAGGCTGGTGAGCCCAAAGTTAAAGGCTTGGTTGACCCCATAGTCCTGGAGGGTTTGCAGGCGGGCCAGCTCGGGCCCATAGATTTGGGTGACCCACAACACCAGACTGAGGAGGATAAAGGCCAGGGCCACGTAGCCCTGAAACCGCAGCAGGGTGTGGATACGATGGGGATCCCCCTGGGAATTACGCAGCCAGCTGCCCAGGGCGTATACCAGGGCGATCGCCCCCACCGCGGCCCAGGTATACCACCGCGCCTGGGCCGCAAACTCGGCCCCCAGGGTAGACACCCCCAGGCCCACCACCGCCAACAGCGCCACCCAGTCAAACCCGGAGCCCAATCGCCCCAGGGGTCGATGCCACA